>JAJYVZ010000034.1 GCA_021791725.1 Microcaldota archaeon
GAACTTAATACTGACGGAATGATGCATGACGTAAATTACGTGATTAGGCAGGGGCATACTGTGTGTTTTGAGATGGCAATAATATTGAACGTGCTTCTAAATCATGACGAAAAATGCAGGCAACTTCGATCCAACTACTCTGCAGGATTTCATAACACCGGTTTCGGCCACGCGTGGGTCGAGATGACTATGAGAAAGAGCGGGAGGAAACTGGCGTTTGAGGCGACCGCTGACAGTGATTTGTTGCACGATTGGGTTGGAAGAGAGTATAGGAGAGTAGATCTAATGTCCGTGTTTTTCAGAAAAGAGAATACAGGATATGACGTTGTGATGCTGGAAAAGATGGCTGCCGGCAGGAAAGGCGTTGGCGGCGAATCCGGTCATGAGTTTGAGTCAAGGCTTCTCGAAGCGATATGGATAAGGATAAGTGGGGATGCTTGTGGACCTCTGAGCGATTCGGAGTCGAAGGCCCTTCTGACAGACAAATACAGCACCTGGTTCTACAATAGGATGCTCCTTCCTGGATTTGAACCTTTTAATCCGGAGTATAAGGCAGACAAGCATACACTGGAGGAGTTTGCAAAAAGACGCGAAGAATATTACAGGAGGCTCTCGCTGTTTAAGGCGAAGTATCTTGTCGACGTAAAAGGAGTGCAGGTTTAGGATTGCAGCTCGGCATTTGCCTCGTCCACATCCTTCATTGTGTCTATGGGCCTCCAGTAAACGCCGTCGAATTTTGTGCAGTTGAGCCTGTGCATGCTCGCAAATTCCGGAAATACGGTCTTCTCCATGTCGCCTTTCTGCGGGAGGTACCCGAATACCTTGCCCGACATAAGGTATATCCCGGCATTTATCCAGTGATCGTCCAGTACTGGCTTCTCCCTGAATGCCATTATCTTTCCATCGTTTGATTCTATTATTCCGTAGGGGCTCTTCAGCGGCACTAAGGATATTGAAGCCATGGCATCGCCGTCGAGCGATAGTCTGCGTATGTCTATGTCTGTTATTATGTCGCCGTTCGCCATTATGAATTGCTCGTCTCCTTCCAAGAACTTCTCGGCATTCTTCAATGCACCTCCTGTGCCAAGGGGCTCTTCCTCCATCGAGAAGCTGACCTCTATGCCGAACCTGCTCCCATCTCCTACGTGCTGGACAAGCCTCTCCTTCATGTAGCTTGCCAATATTACTAACGATTCTATTCCCTGGTTCTTAAGCCAGCGGATCTGCCTATCTACTATAGGGATTCCAGCTATTTCCACCATTGCCTTTGGCCTGTCATTCGTTAGCGGCCTTAGCCTCTTTCCGTGACCTCCCGCAAGCAATACAGCCTTCATGCCATCATCGTTAATCAGGATTTCTGGTGCATGGAATATATAGCTTTCGGAGCATATTTTTACCGGTAAACAGAGGGCATTATCGTTTTTCTTAAAAAACTTGTGATATATTGTATGTTCTGGGTGTCTGGGACGGCCATGATTCCGGCGCCGCCCTTATTGAGGATAACAAGATAGTATACGCAGCTAACGAAGAGAGGTTCACGAGAAGGAAGCTGGAGGTGAGGTTCCCAAGCAATTCGATTGCGGCTGCGCTCAGGTACGCAGGACTAAGGCCTGCGGACATAGCGGCTGTATCTTTTCCCACTACCGAGCTTACAAAGACAATCTCGCGCGTCTTCCCTAGCCAGAAAGAGAGATATTACATGTTCAGGAGGAGGAAGATGCTGAGGCCAAGGCTGGAGTCCTTGATGCACTACGCGAAATACGGCATGACGTCGATAGGCGTGCTGCCCGGCTGCAGGGAGATAAGCAGGGCGGCAGTGTCAAGGGAGCTCAGGCACCTGGGATTCGGAGATTTCAGGCTTTACGACGTGGATCACCACGAGTCGCATGCGGCTACTGCCGCGTTTACTTCTGGATACAAGGATGCGCTGGTAGTCACGCTGGACGGACTTGGGGATGGACTGAGCGGATCCGTGAGCACTCTCGAGAATGGTGAATTGAGGAGAAGGTCGGCCATAGGCGCGCGAGATTCCATAGGAATATTCTACGAGCAGGTAACGAACATACTGGGCATGAGGGAGCTTGAGGACGAGGGAAAGGTCATGGCAATGGCGGATTTCTCCTATCCCTTCGATCTCGAGGATAACAAGCTAAGGGATTTCTTCAGGGTCGAGGACTCAAAAATAATTGCAAAGTACGGCCCGATAGCGCAGTACGACATGCTGAACAGGATAGCGTGGGGCACGCCGAAGGAGCAGTTCGCGTACATGGCGCAGCAGCTGCTTGAGAGCGTATTCTGGAAATTCTTCTCTAATCTCCACAAAAAATACGGATTCGACAATCTCGCCCTTGCCGGCGGCATATTCTCGAACGTAAAGGCGAACATGGCCATAAGGGAGAGGAGCGGATTCAAGAGGATTTACGTATTTCCGCACATGGGAGACGGAGGCATAGCCCTGGGCTCTGCGATGCAGACCGGATATTCCCTAAGCGGCACCTCGTCTTACGCGTTTTCCGATTCGTACCTTGGCGACTCTTACAGCGATGCAGACATAGAGGAAGCGTTGAGGAAGGAGAAATGGCTGCACTTCCAGAAGTCAAAGGACAAGGGAAGGCACGCAGCAGAGCTCCTGGGCAAGAACAACTATGTCTTCTGGTTCCAGGGAAGGTTCGAGTACGGGCCGCGCGCGCTTGGAAACAGGAGCATCATAGCCAAGGCGGATTCCGACGACGTGAAGGACAGGCTGAACCTTTATGTAAAGCAGAGGGAGTGGTTCCAGCCGTTCGCGCCTTCGGTGTTGGACGAGGATGCTCCAAGGCTGATGGAAGGCATCAGAGACCGCAACAAGTTCATGACCATGGCGTACAGGATAAAGGACGACAAGAGGCATCTTATGAAGTCGGTGATGCATGTAGACTTCACTGCAAGGCCGCAGATGGTCGGCGAGGAGAACAAAAATTACAGGGACATGCTGCTGAGCGTAAGGAAGACAAACGGATACGGGGTTGTGCTGAACACGAGCTTCAACATCCACGGCCAGCCCATAGTTTCCAGCCCTGGCGACGCCATAGAGACGATGAGGAAGACCAGGACAAGGTACATGTTCATAGGAGATTATTTCGTTGAGAGCAAGAAGGCGTGACAATGGACTACCTTGGCTACGCCCTTACCATAGGACCGGCAGCCGCGGTGGCGTGGCTGGCAGTGTCGCTTGTAATCGACCGCAAGGGCATATTCAATCTTCTGAAGAAGCATGCCGACAGGTACTCGCTTGCTGCATCTGCCCTCATCCTCCTTCTTTTTCTGGCGGTGTCAATTCTCTACGTCAAGCCCGTTGAGCAGCTGTACTTCGACGAGAACATATACCAGGGCATAGCCCTCAACATACTCCATCACGGCATGTCGGAGTGGTGCCAATACGGCACCGGATATCTAGGCACGTGCTACGCCAACAGTGTCTACCACGATCCTGCAGGCTATTCTCTTTTCATAGCCCTGGCTTTCGGAATATTCGGGGTTGGCAATGCCACGTCATACAACCTTGAGCTGCTTTTCGGATGCCTGTCGATAGCGTTCATATACCTGCTTTCCTCGCTACTGCTCAAGGACAGGAAAGCCGTGATTGCATCAACATTGGTCTTTGCAACAATGCCGGAGCTCTTCATATGGTCTAGGGCGCTTGCAGTGCCTGACCTTCCGTTCATGACATTTACCATATTCTCCTTCCTTGCGTTTTTGGTAATGAAGAAACGTCCCAACGCGAATACGCTCTCAATATTCCTGGCCAGTCTGGTGATAGCGTCTTACACCAGGACGGAGGGGATACTACTAATCCCCCTCTTCGCTGCCCTTTATCTGCTATACGATGAAGGCGAAGGGAATTTCCTCAAGGCAGTGTCAAACAAGGTTGGAAATGTGATAAAGACAGCGACCGATAGCACAGATGCGCTTTTGCTTCTGCTTCTCTTCGTCATGCTGCTTGTTCCGCAGGCTTATTATATCTCCTATGAACTATCGAATCCGAATTATGGCCAGCAGGCCTCGGGGCAGGCGCTGTTCTCGATATCGAATTTCAACCAGAACGTCTTCGGGACATCCTTGCAACACACCGCATATTCGTGCATATTCCTTGGATTGGGTTTTGGGCCCAACATCTGCTATTTCCTAGGTTACTTTAACCGCATCTCTCTTTATCCCACGGTCTTCCCGCAATTGATAACGCTGTTATTTGCCATAGGAATAATAGCGCTGCTTGTGCGGTTCTTTAGGACTAGGAAGAACGAGCATGCATCATTGCTGATCATGCTTCTTTTATGGGCTGTGGGATATTATGTTTTCTACGGGTTGTTCTATGCCGGCTCAGCGACATTCGGAGTGGACGTGAGGTTCATGCTGCAAGTCATCCCGCCAATGTCGATACTTGCAGGCATAGGCATAGGGGCACTCAGCGATGCGCCTGCACACCTCGCGAAAACGAAGAGGAACAGGAGCGGAAGCCCTGCGCTGGCATACGGGGCATTTGCAGTGTTGGTGATTCTCGTGCTAATTCTCGAGTTCTACCAGAATTTCCCGATATTCACGCTCGCTCCGAAGTCAATGCCGCAGCAATCGGTGATACTCAACGCCATAAATTTCTTCTATGCGAACTACTCTGACGTCCCTGCGAACTGCATGGTATTCACTTATACCCCGGATATCTGGTACATGGAGAACAGGAGCGCTGCGCAGATATCCTACCTCACGTCGCCTGGTACGACTTTCAGTAACGACACAAAAAATTACAGATGCTTTGCCCTTGACCAGGGATATTGGTGCAATGTGCCCCCCGAGACGCAGACCGGGGGAAGGTGCATGAATTACGTGAGCGGATACAACACCAGCAAGCTGGGTTACCTGCAGTTCAATTCCTCTACCGGCATACAGGAATATGGATTCTACAGAATTCTCAATTACACCAATTCCTCTACGTAATCCGGTCTTGCGGCAAAGTGCCGTTTTTGTTTCCCTGCTGGCTTTCACTGCCGCCCTTCTTCCTCCGCTTAAGCACGCCATACGACATCAATACGAGTATGGCAACGAGAAGCATGGCTATCCCTATCAGGGGCGCATTTGCGATGATGCGGTTTCCAGCAGGCTGCGATGCCTCCAACGATATCAAGGAGAGCGAGGCGTAGCTTGTGCCGTTCAGCACGTACTGCATGGCCACTGCGCCCGAGTAGTCTGCACTGGCGCCTGCGCTTAGCTCAAAGCTGGCGTTCCTCTTTGAATATGCCGGCACGCGCTCTGTCAGATAGGGAGCCGAGAGATAGGTGAATGCCGGCGATGCCATTAATGACACGTTAACGTCGAGGCTTTCTGGACCGGCATTGAACAGCGTCGCGTTTACCATATATTCGTTGCCGCTGCGCGTGACGTTTACGTTTTGGTATATCTCTGATACGGTATAATTGCCTATGTTTATCATGCATGGAAACACTGTAGAGAAATATGAGCTTGCGCCCTGCTCGTAGGAAAGCATGAAAGACGCAACTGTGCTGCCCCTGACACCCACGTTTGACAGGGGAACGAGATACGTTATTGACGATCCTGGCTTGAGCTGTGCGCTGCTTATGACAGGGTTGGTTGGTTCCGCATACGCGACCCTCGGTATCAGTATGAGGTTTGACGCGCTGTCGTTCCCGCTGTTCGATATAGTGAAGTTTATTACGTTGCCAGGCATGAGGTTGTTACGGCACGATCCGGTCAGAGTGACCGTACCGGCATTAAGCGTGGACCCTGCGAGCATAACGGCTGCCAGTAGCACCAGATTAAATATCTTGACCATGAATTAGATACGGCATACCAGAATAAAAAATAATACGTTGGTAGGATGGAAGACAGTTTAGATTTCGCTTACAAGTACCCTTTCTCAGCAGAGGCTAAAGAGGTGATGGAAGGCCTTGGCATGAAAGCCGCGGACAGGGAAGATGCAAAGCTTGGGAGACTGCGGCTGGAAGAAGCCGTGAAAAGCAAGCGCATCGAGTTCAACATCACGTCATCCCGCGAGATGAAAATAAAGTACCTGCTTAGCTATGTATACGGGCGCATGGTGTACAGCGCTGTATCTTCGAGGGTGTCGATGAAGTTTTACGCGTATGCAGAGGCCAACAGATCCAAGAACGCGCTCCTGGAGGACACTGACGAGAACATTGTAAGGCTTTGCAAGGAACTCGGAATAATCGCTGACGCATCCGGGCCCTTCTTCGCGCTCGGATTGCCATGCTATCTCTCTAATGCACCCAAGACCGAGTATTTTCATCTGATAAACCAGAGGCTCAGGGCTGGCGTTGTTTACCTTAACAAGAGAGAACTGTCCAATTTCCTTGAGGAGCCGATCTTCCGTGAGATAAGGAAGAACCTGCCGATAAACGTGAAGGACATGCCAAGAGAGGTAGTCGAAGAGGCAAGGAAGGCAGACCTGTCTGCACTCAACGACGATGCGCTGATGAAGAAGAGGAATACAAACACGGAAGAGAGATATATGTGGATAGAGCGGCTACTTACCACGCCAATACAAGATGTCCGCCACAGGACGATAAACATAATACTGGCGCCATACCTAATAACGGTAAGGAAGATGAGCATGGACGACGCCGTTGCGGTGATAAGAACTTACATAGACAAGTGCAAAGAGGCGAACCCCGATACCGACGTTACGGAATCGTACATAAGGTACCAATGCAGGTATGCGAAGAACAACGGCCTGAAGCCGCTCTCGCTCGAAAGGGCAAAGGAGCTTCTTGGCGGCATAGTCGACTTCGAGGATCTTGAGGGAAGGATCAAAAGATGATGCTATGGCCGAGGTTGCAGGGCTGTGCAGCATATGCGGCGGAATAGGCGAGTTCACGTGCAGCATATGCGGAAGTGTTGTGTGCGCATCGCATTATGTAAAGGGCAAGAAAGTATGCACATCGTGCAGCGGCGGAAGGCGATTATGAACTGCTTATTCCGGATTCTGGAAATCGGCCATCGATGTACCATCGGGAAACGCCTTTGCGTTCTCGGCCTCTACCGGAAGTCCCACCTCCCCAGCGACCCTCAACAGCTCTGACATGTCTATCTGCCTGTTTGAATATAACTCTGTGTAGGTTATGTTGCCCACCGTGACCCTCCTGACTGTAAAGGTCATGAGCTGCATCATCCCGCTCCTCCTAACCCTTATCTTTACGCTGCCGTTCCTAAGGGCAGATTTGCCAGTTTCAGATAACATGGTATCAAGAGTATCTTCCAGCATAAAGTATATAGGTTTAAGTTGCTACGTTGTATTGATAAAATGGCTGCGAATGTGCCTTACGGCGAGGAGCAGTTCGCCAACTCAAGAAAGGAGATGGACGTGCTCGTTGAGGACTCGCTGAAGAGCATCGAGGTAAAGCCCAATGCGATGTTTGCGGTGCTGTCCGAAGCCACAAAGGCCATATCCGGCGGGCTGGTCAGGTGGTCGAGGGAGAGTTCGCTCTGGCCGCTGCAGTTCGGGCTTGCGTGCTGCGCTATGGAGCTTATGGACTTCGGCTCCGCTAGGATAGACGCCGAGAGGAGGGGCTACCTATTGTTCAGGGCCACGCCAAGGCAGTGTGACGTGATGATAGTCGCCGGATGGGTGACCAAGTCAGTCATACCGGAACTGAAGCGGCTTTATGAGCAGATGGCAAAGCCAAGATACGTTATAGCATATGGAGAATGCGCCACATGCGGCGGTCCGTGGTACGAGAGCTACAATATAATAAAGGGGATAGACCAGGTGCTGCCGGTAGATGTATATGTGGTTGGGTGCCCTCCAAAACCGGAGAATCTCTTCGGCGCACTGATGAAGCTGCAGAAGAAGGTTGGTGGTAAAGTTGAGGTTTGACCGGTTCGAGGGCAGGGACTCGATACGTGGCGCTCTTGAAAAGGAGAAGGAGCTGGGCATGAACTACCTGTCGAAGATAACTGCAGTTGACTACACAGACCATCTTGAGGTATGCTACTTCCTTATGGATCTCGAGAAGAGGGGGGACGAGCTGATAAAGGTAAGGCTTGAGAATGGCGACGCATGGGTTCCTAGCGTAGAGGACATCTTCAGATCTGCAGACTGGTACGAGAGGGAGCTACGCGAGATGTTCGGGATAGAGATACGCGGGAGGGATGCAAAGAGGCTGCTTCTGGAGAAGTGGGATGGAAAGGAGTTCCCGCTCAGGAAGAGCTTCAGGTGGAATGCGGATTACAAGAGCGACTGATGCTTATGCCGATAACGAGAATAAACATAGGCCCTATCCACCCAAGCACCCACGGGGTGCTCAGGCTGGTGGTTGACCTTGACGGCGACACGATAATGAACGTCGAACCGCACATAGGCTTCCTGCACAGGGGCGTGGAGAAGCTTGTGGAGAACAGACTGTACATGCAGAGCCACGTATACATGGAGAAGATGGATTATGCCGCGCCGCTGTCTGAGGACGAGCTGTTCGTCTCTACGGTTGAGGCAGCCATGGGCATAGAGGTGAAGGAGCGGGCGCAGTACATAAGGGTGGTGCTGCTTGAGATGCAGAGGCTGGCCAGCCATCTCCTCTGGCTTGGGACAATGTGCAACGACATAGGCCAGCTCTTCACGGTTTTCATGTGGGCGTTCGCCGACAGGGACATGGTCATCAGGCTACTTGAGGCAGCAACAGGGAGCAGGATGTTCCACGTCAACATGAGACTTGGCGGCGTCATACGCGACCTTCCTCCGGATTTCGACAGGCATACGCTGGAGCTCATGGACTATCTAGAGAAGAGGATAAAGGAATACGAGGATTTCCTTGAGAAGAATCCGATATTTATGGAGAGGACGAAGGGCATAGGAACGGTAAGCAGGGCCGAGGCAGTAAATCTTGGGTTGAGCGGGCCTGTGCTCAGGGCATCAGGGGTAAGCTACGACGTAAGGAGCAGCTACCCGTATTACGTCTACGAGAAACTGAACTTCTCGCCGCACTACAGGAACGAGGGCGACTGCTTCGCCAGGTACAAGGTGCGCATGCTGGAGATGACGGAGAGCATCAAGATCGTGAGGATGGCGCTTGGGAGGATGCCGGAAGGCGATGCGGCAGGCATGCCTGTGAAGCTAGTGATGCCCCCGATAAAGAACAGGGAAGTGCATGTGAGGAGGGAGATGCCCAGAGGGGAGAACGCAATGTATATGATAGCGGATAATCAGAGGCCGTACCGGCTGTCCATACGCTCTTCCCCATTCATCAACCTTGCGGCCCTGAAATATATGTCAAAGGGGCACAAGCTTGCAGACCTGTTTGCCATACTCGGAAGCCTTGATTTGGTAATTGCGGACATAGACAAGTAAACGAGAGAAGGGATATATAAGTTGCCTGAGAAGCGGTATCATGATACTTGAACCGATCGCAAAGGTTGCAAGATCCACTACCAAGAAAAGATTCACTGTCCAGTATCCGGATTCAAGGGAGTCGCTGCCCGATGGCTACAGGGGAAGGCTGCGGCTCGACATGAAAACGTGCATAAACTGCAGCGCATGCGCGCTGATATGCCCGAACAAGACGATAGACATGGTAATGGTCGAGACCGAGCGGGGGCCGAAGAAGATGCCGCAGGTGAATCATGAGAGGTGCCTGTTCTGCGGATTGTGCGAAGAGGTGTGCCCGCCGAAGTGCCTGACACTGACAAAGAACTACGAATTCGAGAGCTACGACAGAAGGGAATTCACTACAAGGCCCGAAGAGCTTGAGGCATAAAACGGGCTTTGCATGATCTGATACTACT
>JAJYVZ010000035.1 GCA_021791725.1 Microcaldota archaeon
TTTAGCGCCAGGCCACATGACAAGGAAAGAGAAAATTTGGGAGACAAGTTGCGGAGGGAAATTGGAAATTTTGATAAATCCGCGCCTCTGCACAGCCTTCAAGTATATGGAAAATGAGGGGGGGGTTGTTTGCAAGGCCGTGCATAAGGTCCAAGCCCTGTTGACGGATTATTGGCAGAAACGACCTTTAAAAGGCAGGAAAACTGAGAGTATACTGGCATATTTTACTTATGTTGCGGGATTTTATGGGAAAAGAGAAGGTAATAGTATATGTAAGGCACGGATTCAGCTCGGGAAACGAGTCCGGAGAGTTGAGCAGTAGGCTTGGGATTCACCCTTTGACGGATAAAGGCATAGAGCAAGCTAGGGTGGCAGGGGAGGCGCTATCGAAGCTTAAAAGAGTAGATAAAATGGCGGCAAGTCCGTGCGAGAGGACAAAACAGACTGCGCATATAATAATGGACATGATTAAAGACAAGTTTGTCGATAAGAGCATATATCTTGATAACAGGCTGATTGAATGTGGGTTTGGAGGGCTTGAAGGAAAGAAGATTGAGGATATCTGCCCAAAAGGATATCCGATAATAGCGATAACTGAGGCAGTTGACAAGGATGATAGTTCGGAGAAGTTTGAAGAAGTCAGAGAAAGAGTGAGGAACTTCACAGCTTCCTTGAGAGACGGGACGCTGACAATTGCGGTTTCCCATGCATACCCGATAGGGGTGGCCATTGCAGATGCGTTGGGGATAGGCAAGCACCCTATGCTTGGCATATGGATAGACAACGCTTCTTTCACTATACTTAGATTCGGCAACGGAAACAGGAACGGCACTGCGATGGAGATAAATTACCCGACAATAATAGATGAGCATATTGAATTCTTAAACAATACTTTTGGATGATTCTGTGTTTACTAAAATCATAGAATTGGATCCGTTAAGACCTGAAACGCAGAAGATACGTCAGGCTGCTGCGATAATAAAAAAGGGAGGGCTTGTGGCATTCCCTACAGAGACTGTTTATGGTCTTGGGGCAGACGCAATGAATAGAAAAGCTGCACTAAAGATATTCAAGGCAAAGAACAGACAGACAGACAATCCCCTCATAGTGCACATATGCGATTACAGGCAGCTTGGCATGCTGACGGAAGGAGTGCCCAGGGGGTTCCGGAAGATTTTTGACAAGGTCTGGCCAGGGCCCGTTACCTTCCTGCTGAACAAGAGCGGTGCAGTGCCAGACGAGGTTACTGCAGGCTCTAAAAAGGTGGCAGTGAGGATGCCCTCGCACCCTATAGCGCTGGCCCTGATAAGAGAGAGTGGCACGCCGATAGCTGCGCCTAGCGCAAATCTCTCGACAAGGCCAAGCCCAACTAGGGCTGAGCACGTCATCCATGATCTTAACGGCAGAATAGATATGGTGATAGACGGGGGAAGCACGGATCTCGGGATAGAGTCTACCATAGTGGACCTCACCCAAAAGAAACCCAGGATACTTAGGTATGGATCGTACACTTTCGAAGAGCTCTCAAAAGTCATCGATGGGATAACCAGGCAAGGAAATGCAAAGACGGCAGGCAATGACATTGTGCCGGGCATGAAGTACAGGCACTATGCGCCAAAGACAAGACTTGTTGTAGTCAGGAGCAGCAGACTTCTGCTGGATTCCGCTGAACGGCTGTCCAGAAGCAAAAAAGTATGCATAATATGCAGCATCGAATGCGCTGCGATGCTAAGAAGGGCGGACAAGATCCGCATGCCAATAATAGAATTGGGAAGCAAGAAAGATGCGAAAGCCATTGCTAAAAAGCTGTTCTGGTCGTTTAGGTTTGCTGACAGCAAAGGTGCTGATGTGTGCCTGATGGAAAGTTTCACTAGGAAGGGGTTGGGATTGTCAATAATGGATAGGGCAATGAAGGCGTCAGGAAATATGGTCATCGCAAAACACGCAGACATCGAAAGGTACGAATGATTTTAGTGGGTTGATATGAGAAAAGCTGAAAATAAAATTGCGGATAGAGAGGGAATTGCAGCAGTATTAGATGAGTTGGTACGGGGAGATGGCAAAGACGAAATTTTGAAGAAACTTGCAATGGCTATAGGCAACCCGAAGATTTCCGGAGAGGTGACACATGCGCTTGGCGAATTCGGAGAAGCCAGAGTAATCGAAAAGCTCGCGAAGGACATGATAATCCTGTCATTCATGACAGAGGACAAGGAAAATATAAAGAACGTGGTGGAAAGTCTTCTGCTTTACAAGGATTTTCCCGATTTTTGCGCGTCTATCTCCCATGCTCTTTCGCACCAGATTGCGGTCAGAACATTTGCCCCGGATAACAACGAGTATCATAAAAAACTGCTCGCCTGCCTTTTGTCTCCGCCGAAGGAGGAAAGGGATTTTATATTGTCTTTCATGAAGGAAGGGGAAGAGGTGTCGGCCGGAATAGCGTTGGGATTGATGGTCAATAGCGAAATCTATGCCGATGACGAGAGCGAAACCAGTTGGGATTCGGAGCATGGCATTGTCAAAGTCAAAAGCACAGATTGGCTTGTAAGTTTAATAGAATCGAAACGGGACGTCTTGCTTGAATTCAAGGAGAATCCAAGCGTATTATTTGGTATCATAGGGGCTTTGGGATCGTTGTACTGCTATAAAAATAGCAAGGCTGCAGACAATGCCGTAGAACTGCTGCGCAGGGAGAAGGAGAATATCCTGCGACCATCAAAAGGGGATACGTATAATATGAATATGATATTATTTTCTATGGTAACGATTGCCGCTGAGAACGAAGATCTGGATCTGGTGCGCATGGTCGTGCAGCCACTATATTCAAATCCGCACATAGTTGACCTGCTTGGAAAAGAGCCCATAATGGGTTATCTAATAATGGATGATGTGCTTGAGTTGGGCGCAATGACAAGGGACCTGGACAGGATTTCAGTTGCGGCTGAGCTGATATCCGAATTGACCAAGGACAATGCGAGTTACTCTTATGCTCGCGACGCTGTGAATATGCTTGTGGAGGTTACAAAATTCGATGCGAGAAAAGAGATATTCGATTATTACGCCATGATGATGAAAAATGCGCGCGACAAGCCATCGATGATAGAATATATCAAAGAGATAAACGATGTGACTTTCATAAATGCTGCGTATGCAAACAGGAACAATGGAAGCCTGGATCCGGGCACGTATATGGTGGTCAGGATTCTGTATCTCCTTGACAAGAGCATCGACCTTAATTCGCTGTTCTCGGACAGGAAGTTGGCGAAGGAAGCAATGTTTAGGGTTCTGGAAAGGTTCGGCTTTGACCCTTCGCTGCTTACAGAAGGAGAGAAGGTTATGCTGGTGCTTAGCTTCAGCGGAATAAGCGAGGAAGACATCGCTACTCTTGGAACCTATAAGGATCACATAATGAAGTTTTTGCACGTGCGAGGGAATGATTGTGATGCGCCTGATGTTCTCTACGGATGGAATAATTCTGGCGCAATCAATGTTACAAGGGAATTCGGAAGGATAAACATCGGAAAATCAGGCTACAGGCTTGGCCGGGAACAGAAACTTGAGATGATACGGTTGCTTGTTCTCGGGATAAACGGATCCAGAGACAGGGAAACGCATGGGCTTGCACTGAAGAACCTTGGCGATATGTTCGGCAGTGAGAAGGCCAAGACTGCTTTTGACGCGTGGGCCCATGTAAGAAGCAGACACATAGATGAGATGAAAACTTTGTATAGGGAGTTTAAGGCAGCAAAAACATCTTTGGAAGCCGTGGAGATCGGCTACAGGATAATCGAGATCTTCAGGAAAGGGCTTAAGGGCATCGAGGGAGATGGCGGGGAAGCGCTGGCAGACATACTCAACATGGTGAAGGGCGGGCTCGACAACGACGAGATGGATAATGGGCTCCATGCCGTTTTCTACACTGTGAGGAACAAGGCAAACGCGTTGAGCATATCAAGCGACGCGACGGGATGCTGCGCGTTCCTGCCCTATGACATTGGAAATATGCGTATGATAAGATATGCAATTGACCCTGCGGTAATCCTGCTGAATGTCGCGTTGGAGAGATTGCCCTTGAGGGATGGCCAGCCGCTCGAGGGACTTGAAGCGAAGGGCGTTGCGATATGCGCCCTTGGGAAGTTCGTTGAGGCTGGGACTGGAATTGAACGGAAGGTGGTTTATGTTGACTCTCTCGAGGCTGGGCTTGCCCTCAAGAATGCGCTTGATGGGAGAACCATGGAGGTTGTTGATATTCTCAAGGAATTCTCGCGGCTTGCAGGAGCGGAATACGTAGCGTTTTCGACCATGCCGAAAGGGGTCTTCCCTAGCGAATTCGTCGGCTCCATAAGCACTGACGAATCAACAATAGCATTAAAGCTGCCGCTTAGCGAGGAGCAGTTCTTCGAGGGCATAAAAGGCAAGGAGGAAGAAGTTAGGGTAAAGCTCTTCAGGGTGTAAAGCAGGCTTTGGCGCATGCTGCAGGATCCGAAGTTACTGTGCTTGAATATGTGAAAGATTAGTACAGGGTGCCGAGTTTCTCCATATTTATTTTCTTGAGCGCGCGCATGGGATTGTCGTAGTAGGCCTTGCAGAACTCGTTTATGCCTCTTATGTCACGTATTCCCATCCTCTCAAGCTGCTCGAGTATCTTCGCCCTCCTCTGCTCTTCTGCTATTATGTCCGCAGGCGAGAAGCCAGATACTTTTGAGAGTATCTCCCTGTAAGTTATGCTTGGAAGTATGTCCGAGCCCTCCCTTGTCTTGTAATCGTAAGTGTAAAGGTCTGACAGCAGTATCTTCGTCTCTATCCCGGATATCTCGGACACCTGCGTAATCTTCCTTACCTGGTTGTTCTCCCTGTCCCTGACCTGGGACACAACTATTATTGAGTCTATAAGTGGTATGACCTCGCGCTCTATGCTCATGGGCCTGTTCTCCAGCCTTGTTATGACGTCGCGGGTGTTGCTTGCGTGTATCGTGCTCATGCATATCTTGCCTATGTTCATGGCCGTCATCATGTCCTTTGCCTCCTCCCCCCTTACTTCTCCTACTATAAGCATGTCCGGCCTCATTCTCATCGCATTGCTGATCAGGTGCTGAAGATCCATGTCTATGCTTGTCTCAAGCCTTACGCAGTTCTCCTGCGTCTCGGTATTCAGCTCGTATGTGTCCTCTATCACGATTATGCGCTCGTCTGACCTGAAGAAGCTGAACATGGCGTTAAGTAGCGTGGTCTTTCCGCTTGCAGGCATGCCGCCTATCACCAAGTTTGCCGGCCTTACCTTGAGTCCGTCTACATAGAGCCACAGCCTTCCTGCCATCTGGTAGCTCATCTCGCCGAACCTCACGAGATCGATTATGCTAAGCATGGTTCTTTTAAAGTTCCTTATCGTTATGTCAGGGCCTATTGGAGAGTCGACCGAATTTATCCTTGATCCGCTTGGAAGGTGCCCGTCTAGTATCTTCTTGTTCGGAAGCGCAGATGTAGTATACATGCGAAGCTTTACAAGAAACTTCTCGAGCTCCCTCCGTGACTGTATCATCTCTGGAACCTTCACGCTCTGGCCTGCGGACGTCTTGTAAACGAAGATGTTCGACGTGTTGTTTATCATTATGTCCTCAACGTCTTCGTCGTTTATGTAGTCGTCTATCGGGGAAAAGCTCTCCGAATCCTTTATTATCCGGTCTATTTCCTTCTTCTGCGTGTCTGGGGCTATGCCTTTTATCAGCGCTTCTACGTATGCATGCCTCTCGTCAGGATCAGGCATCTTTGACAGTTTCTCGGCAAGAAGCTCGAATACCTCCTGCTCCAGATTGTCGAATGCCGCATCGTCCACTCCATCCACCGTTGATATAATATTCGTGAACGCACAAATTAAAAGCTTTGTTCCGGAGAACATACCGATGGACGTAAGAATGCTGAAGATAATACTGAAGAAGTTACGGGGAAGATACGGAACGCGTCTGCATACAAGGCTGAAGCACAGGAACATGACAGAACTCTTCGTTGCTGTGTTGCTGTCTCCGCAGTGCAACGACAACCAGGTGAACAATGTTACCAAAAGCCTGTTCAAAAAATACACGACGCTTGAGGATTACGCAAACGCGGATTTGGGCAGGCTGCAGAAGGACTTAAGCGGACTGAATTATTACAGGACCAAGGCAAGGAACCTTAAGGAAGCTGCGAAGAGGCTTGGACTGAATTTCAATGGGAGGATACCTAAGAGCATTGCGGAAATGGTCTCGCTTCGCGGAGTCGGGAGAAAAGTGGCAAACGTAGTATTGAATGAGGGATACGGGATAAACGAGGGCATCGCGATAGACACGCATTGCACGCGGGTGTCGGGCAGATTGCACATACCTGGAGGAAGGGAGAAGAACCCTGTAAGGATAGAACAATGGCTCATGGAGAATGCCGACAGGAAGGAATGGGGAGGCATATCCAACCTATTCATAGCACTTGGAAGGGATACATGCAGGCCTAGGAAGGAATGCGACCGATGCGTCTTGAGAAATGTGTGCCCTAGCAGCAACGCCATGGACAAAAGATAAAGGAAAGCGTATTGCATGCAATGTCTCTAAAATCAGGCCATTCGGCCCAAAATAATGGCGCTGTGTATTTTACAATTATTTGAGGCGTGGTAGAGCCGTTCTGCAAAAGCAATAAAAGGTTTGAGCTTCAAATTTAAGTTGTGGTTTATTGGACAAACACGCGAAGCGAGAACACGCCGCAGAGGGTAATAGCGAGGAAGATGAAGGGAAAGGCATAGAAACGATCAAAAGGATACAGGAGAACGAGAAGAAGGCGAGGAATGCCCTTGAATCTGAGGCCGTCAAAAAAGAAGGAGTAATAGCAAAGGCGCGGGAAAAGGCAAAGAAGATAGTCGAGGATGCTGAAGGCAGGGCAAAGAAGATCAAGTCGGAGATATTCAGTAAGACTGAAGAGGAGCTAAAGAGAAGCAGGGAGACGATGCTGAAGGAGGCGGAAGGGAAGGCGGCCAAGATAAGGAAGGTCAGAGCAAGCAGGCGGCAGGTTGAGAAGGCCGCGGAGGAAGTGATGCACAAGATTATGAGCCAGTAATTCTTGGTTTTATGTTTAAGACAGAGGAAATGCAGAAAATAAGGGCAGTGTTCCTTAGTAAGTACAGAAAGGGGGTAGTGGCAAAGCTTCACGAGATAGGCATAATAGACCTGAGGAGCAGCACGCTCGAGCTTCCTGCCGATTATTCGGATCCTTTGCTTGGCAGCATATCGAACATGCTGGTTAAGGTAACGGGCGCCATTAAGCTGCTGCCGAGAAGGCCGATTTACAACGAGAGGCGCGTTGATGCCGAAGAGCTTGCAGGCAGGCTTTATAAGCTGGCAGTGCTGGACGAGATATATTCGCTGTCGAACGAGAAGAAGGATTTAGAGGAGAGAATGCGCGAGACTGGGGAGTATAAGGAGATAGCAGAGCTTTTTGCAGGATTGGATATGAGGATGGGGAGCCTGAAGGAAGGAGGCAGGCTGTCGTTCAAGGCGTTCAAAGCGGATGAGAAGACAGCGAGGAGAATAAAGAAGATGCCAGAGAGGGAAGGAATTGAGATAATAACAAACATGGCGGGCAATGACAGGTACCTGGTGCTCATCGCTTATGCCAAGGATTCCAATGTTGAGGAGTCGTTAAAGAGCGTGAAGATGAGAGAGCTTGACATCTCGTCAGAGCTGTTTGACGGGAAGCCAGGGGAGGTCTTGAGGAGGATAGAGTCTTCGCTTGCAAAAGATGCGGAAAGGATATCTGAGATAAGCAAGAGGCTGTCTTCCATAAGCGACCTTTACTACTCAAGATTCATCAACTACAAGAGGATGCTGGAGATGGGGCTTGAGCGCGCAAACGCGAACTCATCGTTCAAGAGGACAGATTCCACAGTGGTAGTGGAGGGATGGGTGCCTAAGAAGAGGATGCGCGAGATTGTCAAGGTTGTCAACAGTGCGGCATACGGAAGGTGCTCGGTGGAGACGATAGACAGCGACGAACTCGCCCCTACGCTTACCAGCAGAAAAGGAATTCTGAGATCGTTTGATTACATACTTGAGTTCTTCTCGCTCCCAAGAAGCGATGAGATAGACCCAACATGGATATTCATAATCTCGTTCCCGATATTCTACGGCCTTATGATAAGCGACGTAGGTTATGGGCTTCTCTCCCTCCTGTTCGCTACTTTCATAACAAGGATCACAGATCCGGAAGGCATAACCTACAATGCCGCCAGGATATGGCAGGTGACATCGGTTGCCGCCGCGTTCTTCGGCGTACTGTCCAACCAGTACTTTGGCCTGCAGTTCAACCAGTACTTCCTTCCGTGGCTAACGGTATTTGACTGGAACAAGAACATAACAAGCATAATAGCCGTGTCTGTAATATTCGGCCTTGTCCAGATAGTGCTCGGGCTTGTTCTCGGATTCTTTAACAGCTACAGGCACGGACACAAGAGGGTGGCATACAGCAAGATAACATCTATTGCCACGCTTCTGCTGGGAACATACGCGATAAGCGGGCTGTTCTTCCACGTGTTTGGCTCCGGTTCTTCCGTGGTGCTAGGCATAGTTGCGCTATTAATGTTCGTTGCTACAGTAGGGCTTGCCGGCATGGAAGGGGCAGAGGCCACCAACCTTATAACCCATCCGCTTAGCTATTCGAGAATAATGGGCTTTGGCCTTGCGAGCGTTATGCTTGCATCGCTTATAGACAAGGCATTCACTCCAAGCCTTGGCAGCGGAATATTGGTTTTTATACTTTACCTGATAGTATTCCTCGTACTGCACACCCTTAACATGATAGTTTCTATATTCGAGGGGATGGTGCAGGGAATAAGGCTGAACTTTGTGGAGTTCTTCTCGAAATTCTACACCGGAAACGGGATAAAGTTCAGGCCTTTCGGCGATAGATGGATAAAGGAAAGGGAATATGAGAAGAAAAGGTTGAGATAACGCTTAAAATTGGTGAATAGATGACACTAGGAATAGAGGCTGCGGTCGCGGCTGTTGGAGCCGGAATAGCGATAACGGGCGGTGCGATAGGCACTGCTATAGCACAGTCTTCCATAGGAAGCGCGGGGCTGGGGCTTATAGCAGAGAAGCCGGAGGAGATGGGAAAGGCGCTGCTTTTCCTGGTGCTTCCGGAAACGCTGGTCATATTCGGATTCGTCATAGCGATATTGATACTGCTTGGATTCGGAGTGATATGATCGGGTGTAGTCGATGTCTCTTGACGAGATAAGGAAGAGCATAGAGGACGAGAGCAGAAGCAGCGCTGCAAGAATAAGGAAAGAGGCGGAGAGGGAAGAGAGGCTCATACTCGATGAGGCAGGAGGAAAGGCAGATGCGATAATAAAGGCGGCGAAGGAAGAGGCAGAATATGAGAGGAAGAGGATTACAGCGGAGCATGATGCTGGCGTTGAGTTGGAGGTCAACA
>JAJYVZ010000036.1 GCA_021791725.1 Microcaldota archaeon
GATTTTCATATTTCTTAGTCTACGGAAGGCAACCTGCACGGCGATGTCCATGATAGTTTACTGCACAGAAGACATAACAAGGGAAGACAGCCTGAACAGCATGCACCCAATGGTCAGAAGATGGTTCGAAGGAAAATACAAGGATCTCACTCCGCCACAGAGATTCTCCCTGAAGCTCATCCATGATATGAAGAACGTGCTCATAACTGCGCCCACAGGCAGCGGCAAGACGATGTCCGCATTTTTGTCCATACTCAGCAATCTTATAACAATGGCAGAGGGCAATCAGCTGGAAGAAAAGATATACTGCATCTACATATCGCCTCTGCGCGCTCTGAACAACGACATATACAAGAACCTCGTGGGGCCGCTGGAGCAGATATACAAAGGCATGGATGAGAGAATAAGGCGGGTTGGCGTTGGGATACGGACAGGCGACACCGACGCCAAGGAAAGGCAGAGGATGCTTGCCCATCCTCCCAACATACTTATAACGACTCCGGAGAGCCTGGCCATCATACTGAACAGCGAGAGGTTTTCTAAGAACCTAAACGAGATAAAATACGTGGTGGTAGACGAGCTCCATGAGTTGGCAAACAACAAGAGGGGCGTGCACTTGTCTCTTTCCCTTGAGAGGATGCGGGAGATGGTAGGGCATGGGTTTGTCAGAATCGGGCTTGGGGCTACCCTCTATCCGTTGGATGACGCGGCCAGATTCCTGGCAGGCTACGAGAACGGCAGCGAGAGGGATTGCCTGATAGTAGATGCGACATGGGACAAGAGGATAGACTTCAAGGTTGTGTGCACTGTCAAGGACATGATAAATACCGACGACAGTAAGATAGACAACAGCATCTACAGGGAGCTTGACCGGACAATACGGAAGAACCGCACAACCCTTGTCTTTACTAACACGAGAAGCGGCACAGAAAGGACTGTTTTCAACATGGCAAAGAAATACAGGTACAGGGAAGAGGACATTGCGGCGCACCACGGCTCGCTCTCGAGGGAGCAGAGGCTAGAGGTGGAGGATCTGCTGAAGAAGGGCAGGTACAAGTGCGTTGTGTCATCTACCAGCCTTGAACTGGGGATAGACATAGGCGAAATAGACAATGTGGTTTTGCTCGGCTCGCCAAAGAGCGTCACGCGGGCCATCCAGAGGATAGGCAGGAGCGGGCACAGCTTCAACGACGTTGCGCACGGAGAGATGATAGTGCTGAACAGGGACGACCTTGTAGAAGGCGCAGTGATGCTTGACGCCGCAAGGAAGAGGCACCTTGACTCGTTCTCCACCCCTAAGAACGCGCTTGACGTGCTCAGCCAGCACATCGTAGGCATGGCATTGAACAAGGTATGGAACGTCGACGACGCATACAATATGGTAAGATGCGCATACCCGTACCATGCCTTGAGCCGGGAGGACTTCATAAGCACTATTGAGTATCTGGCAGGCAAGCACGTCGGACTCGAGAACCGGCACGTATACGCCAAGATATGGTACGACGAGAGTGAGGGGAAGATCGGCAAGAGGGGCAGTCTCACAAAGCTTATCTATTACATGAATCTCGGCACCATACCTGACGAGGTTGCAGTTGACGTATACGAAGGGAAGAGGAGGATAGGCAGCATAGAGGAAGAGTTTCTGGCCAGGCTCAAGGAAGGGGATATATTTGTGCTTGGGGGGAAGGTGTACGAATTCCGGGAATCGAAGGGTATGACATGTTTTGTAAACCGCGCGGAAGGAAAGCTGCCAACAATACCGCCGTGGTTCTCTGAACAGCTTCCGCTCTCATACGAGCTTGCGGTGCAGATAGGCAAGTTCAGGGACAACCTGGGGAAGGCGCTCTCCGAGACTGCTTTGGGGAAGCGGGAGATAAAGAAGCTCCTGAAGAACGAGCCTGTATCGAACCACATGGCAGACCAGATACTCGACAGCATGCCGATAGACGGAAACGCGAAGGCGTCAATACTAAACTATTTCACAGAGCAGCTTGCTTACGCAAGGCACATACCTTCTGACAGATTCATAGTTATAGAAAAGACCATGGACAGCACCGGCGAGCGTGAACTCATAGTCTTCCACAGCCTCTTTGGCAGGAGGGTCAACGATTCGCTCTCTAGGCTGTTCGCCATAGTGATGGGAAAGATGTATGATACAGATGTGGGCGTATCGATAAACGACAACGGATTCGTCCTGCATTCTGCCAACGGATTGGCATTCGGAAGCAAGGACATAGAGAGGATGATAGATATAGCATTGAGACAGGACGTAGAAAAGACAATTAAGGAGAACATACGACGGACAGAATTGATGAAAAGGCGGTTTAGGCATAATGCCGCAAGGAGCTTCATGATACTGAAGAATTACAAGGGGGTCAAGATAAGCGTAAGGAAGCAGCAGTTCAATGCCGAGGCGCTCATAGAATCGGTAGAGGAGATAGGGGAAGACTTCCCTGTGTTAAAGGAAACCTACAGGGAGATACTGGAGGACGTGATGGACATAAAGAGGACTGTTGAGCTGCTTGGCCGAATGAGGAGCGGAGAGATAGGATATAAAGTGATTGAGACAGACATACCGTCGCCTTTCTCGCACCTGATAATAAACTTCAGCCACGGAGATGTAGTGATGATGAAGGACAGGAGGAAGAGACTGAGAGAACTTCATAGGATGGTGATGAAGGAGATAAAGAAGAACGCTTTGGGAAAAGAATGAGGCTAAACAAGGATATAGAGATTCTCGATGGGCTGCCAATACTGCACATGACCAGCATAAATGCCATAGTCTGCTCAGACATCCATCTCGGATACGAGAGCCGGCTTGCGAGGAACGGCGTCTTTGCGCCGAAGAAGAACCTTAATGACGTGAAGAAGATGGTGAAGAGCGCTGCCGATATGAGCGGGGCGGACAGGATTATAATAACTGGGGATATAAAGAACGATTTTTCGCGCGTGGAACTTGACGAGTTCAACGAGATAAGGGAGTTCGCCAGGTTCTCTAAGGAAGAGGCAGGCATGAAGGAAATAGTCTTCGTAAAGGGCAACCATGACAACTTCCTTGACAGGCTAGCAAAGCCGCTTGGGATAACGATGCACCAAGAGGAGATGGCTGCAGGGAAGACGGTCTTTGCGCACGGAGATGCGCTTCCGAAGAAGGAATGGGACACGCTCGTATTCGGCCATGTACATCCGGCGATAGCGGTCTACAATGGGCTGGGCGTAAAAGAAAGGATAAAATGCTTTCTTTACGGGAAGACGATGATAAAGAGGCATGAGAAGGAAGTGATAGTCATACCGGCGCTTACGCCGTTCGCCAGCGGGGTTGACGTCAATATAGGAGACGTGTCTGCCATGTCCCCGATATTTAAGAATATAGTGCATGTGGATACTATGAGGGCGCTGTGCGTCGGGGAGGGGGAGACGCTGGATTTCGGCACGGTATACAATCTTAGGATATTGGCTAGGGTATAGGCGGGTATCGGCTTTTAGTATTTGGTTTACAGGATATTAAGCGGAAGGGTGACTTGAATGAGAATCGTAATTTACACTGACGGCGCGGCACGGGGCAATCCCGGCAGGAGTGCCTCGGGTTATTTCATATTCGATGCAGACCACAGGCTTCTCTTCAAGGAGGCGCTTTACGACGGAATAAAGACCAACAACTTTGCAGAGTATTATGCTGTGATATCCGCACTTGAGAAGGTTGCTGAGCTCTACGGCTACGATAACGAGATAGAGCTCTTTTCCGACAGCAAGCTGGTGGTCAACCAGCTTAACGGATTGTACAAGACAAAGACCGACCACATAAAGGCGCTAAACAGTCAGGCGATGACTCTGTCGAAGAGATTCAAGAGATGCGCGTTCTCGAACGTGCCTAGGGAGAATGAGTACATATCGATGGTTGATAAAGCATTAAATAATTTATTGGACAGAATAAGCATAAAGTGGAGCTCGCAGAATGGCAAGTTCCAGAAGAGGATAGGTTGAACCATGGCAGACCAGGAATCGGGAAAGGCAGATACAAGGAACCAGAAGGCAAAAGAGTACTACACTAAGGGAGGGGAGCTGTTCGAGAACAATCAGTTCGAAGAGGCAATAAGCTATTACACGAAGGCGATAGAGGAGGATCAGAAATACTCCAGCGCGTACTTCAACAGGGCGCTGGCTTATGCGATAATAAACAAGTACGACGAAGCGCGGAGGGACGTTGACTATGTTCTGAGGATAGAACCGAACAGCCACGACGCGCCTTACGTGCTTGGGATAATAAGCGAGTACCAGCAGGATTACAAGGGCGCGAAGGAGTGGTATGAGGAATCGCTGAAGAAGAACCCTGACTATGAGCAGGCAAAGCAGAGGCTTGAGCAGCTCAAGAACAAGATGAAGGTCACGTCAACCGCAACAGAAACCCCAATTTCGCAGGCGAAGACGCAGGAGAACGAAACGGTGACGCAGGAGGGACAGCTGAAGAAGGTTAAGTGGTTCACCTCAGAGACGAAGTTCAAGGACGTCATGGGAATGGAACAGCAGAAGAAGGCGATATACGAGAATATCATACTCGCAATAAGGAAGCCTGAGCTGCTGAAAGCATATGGAAAGAAGCTTGGTGTTGGGGTTTTGTTCTATGGCCCGCCAGGCAACGGAAAGTGCGTGTCCGGCGATACAGATGTGCTCCTTCCTGACGGAAGGTATGTCAAGATAAGGGATGTCGTAGAGAACAGGGAAGAGTATGTGATGACCCTCACGGAGAAGCACAAGCTTGTAGCAAGCAAAGTCAGCGGGTGGTGGAAGCTCAAGGGCAAGCCAATGCTTAGGATTACGACAGACAGGGGAAGGATCGTAGAGTGCACTCCCGAGCATCCGTTTCTTACAAAGGACGGCTGGAGAGAGGCGTCCACGTTTAAAGAATTGGATATTATAGGCGTGCCGCGCCGCGTGCCGATATTTGGAAACGACGTGATGCGCGAATCCGAGGTCAAGCTTCTTGCATACTTCATAGCGGAAGGGGGACTGACGCAGGGAAGCCCAAAGTTCACAAATTCCGATCCGGAGATGCTCGAGGACTTCGTATCGGCCACAAAGCAGTTTGACGAACAGCTGCATGTCAATACGATTATCCAGAATGGGAGAGTCGCAAACCTGCAGGTAGCGGGCAGATATGCAGGTTCATCAGGACACCAGGAGAGAAGCTCAATGCAGAGATTCCTTGACCTTAACGGCCTATCTTTCACTAGCCCCTATGACAAGAAGATACCCTCATGCGTCTTCACGCTGCAGAAGCGGCTTGTCGCGTTGTTCCTGAACAGGTTATTTTCTGGAGATGGATGGTTCGAGAACAGGGTGGTCAAGGGCGACCTCTACGGCGACAAGGCACACAGGATTGTGGGTTATTCAAGCAATTCCGGCATATTGATAAGGCAGGTTCAGCATCTTCTCCTCAGGTTCGGCATACTATCGAGCATAAGGAAGATGACTGAGGATAACTGGGAACTGCTGGTATACAGGGGCAGGGACGTGGATATATTCATAGACGAGATAGGGATGTTCGGAAGCAAAGCGTCCTTCCTGTTCAAGAAGAAGAACTCGTGGAGCAAGATTAAGAAGAAAGGAGGCAACAGGGTAGTATACGAAGCGATAAGAAAGATAGAGAACGTCGAGGCGCCGGATTTCGTATACGACCTGACGGTAGAAGGTACGCACAACTTCATTGCAAACGATTTCTTCGTCCATAACACATACTTGGTCAGAGCCATAGCGGGGGAGACGAATTCAAAGATGATAATAGCGCATGTGAATGAGATAGTTGATATGTATGCCGGGAACACCGAAAAGAACCTTCACCAGATATTCGAGCAGGCGAGAAAGAATACCCCGTGCATCATATTCTTCGACGAGATAGAGGCGTTGGGGGGAAAGAGGGACGGGGGCGGCGGGGGAGGCGACGGAGGGCAGAACTTCATGAAGATGGCCGTAAACCAGTTCCTCCAGGAGATGGACGGCGTTGAGAAGAACCCTGAAGGGATATTCGTCATAGGCGCGACAAACATGCCTTGGGATATGGATTCTGCATTAAAGAGATCGGGTAGGTTCGGGCAGTCCATATACGTTCCGCCGCCGGATTACAAGGCAAGGAAATCGGCATTCGGTTTTGCAATAAGGAAGATGCCGGTGACAAACATAAATCTGGGAAGGCTGGCAAGGGCGACGATAGGCTTCTCGCAGGCAGACATATCTGACATTGCCGACCAGGCAGCGTTGAAGGTGGCTGCCGAGGAGGACAGGACCGGAAGGAAGAGGAAGATAACCACTGGTGACATGCTTGCAAAGATAAGAACCCACGGAAACACGCTGGATGAGTGGTATGGCATGATAGCCAAGGAGATAATAAGCAAGAAAGAAGTACAGATTGTCGACGGAAAGAAGACCGAGGTGGTGAAGGAGGGAAAGCTGTCCGCCGAAGAGAAGATAAAATACAGGGACTTGGTTGGCGATGTCAAGAAGAACAACAACCAGATCAATAAGATACTCAAAAAGATAGTAAGATTGTGGTCGTGGTATATATTCTGAATTCCAGGTTTTCGCCGCAAACGCCAACTTGAACAAACGCTACGCAACCATTAAATACACGCGCAGGCAGAACTTTGCGGATTTACATGACAGAACAAACGAAAAAATTAACCAACATAGACCTCGGAGCGCTAAAGAGATATTGCAATGATATTTATTCCATGGATCCGCTTGTGCTGGATTATAGGTGCAAGACAGATATATTGAAGGGCGTTTACAGGGCAATAGAGAGGAAGGACGCAAAGAGCGTCGATGAGCTAAGACTCTGGATAGATAACCTGTGCGAGGATTGAAGGGCATACCTCCTATTGATGTTTGCTAACCAGGGGAAACAGGCCTAAGCCGGGAATCGAACACGGTCCTAAGGATCCACAGTCCTTTATGCTGCCATTACACCACTAAGGCCACACTAAGCTTTGCCCTGACACATTCTTATTTTTTACTGATAGTCTGTATATGATGTGTTATGCGCACAATAATGCTTATCGACATGGACTATTTCTTCGTTGCCTGCGAGGAGCTTAGAAGGCCGGAGATTATCGGCAGGCCTGCCATCGTGGGCGCAGACCCGAAGGAAGGAAAAGGGAGAGGCGTTGTTAGCACATGCAGCTACGAGGCCAGAAAGTACGGCATAAGGAGCGGCATGCCAATATCGACAGCGTACAGGCTGATGCCGGATGCGTTCTTCATGCCAGTAGACGACACTTATTACGAAGAGGTGTCTGGCAGGATATTCTCGATAGTCAAGGAATACGCAGCGAGGATGGAGCAGGTAAGTGTTGACGAGGCGTTCATAGATGTTTCCGGGAAGGTTGGCAGCTACGATGACGCGGCAGTATATGCGGGACTGATAAAGGGGGATATACTGAAACGCGTCGGACTTAAGTGCTCCATAGGCATAGGACCAAACAAGCTGATAGCGAAGATGGCATGCGAATCCGCAAAGCCTAACGGCATACGGTTGGTGAAGGAGAACGAGGTACGGGATTTTCTATCTGGAATCAGAATAGGGGATATGCATGGGGTGGGGGGGAAAACCGAGGCAAGGCTCAATGCCATGGGATACAAGACCTTGGGGGACATAGCAGCTTCCAGTCCGGTAAGGCTATTTACAGAATTCGGGGCATACGGACTTGAGATCCACAGGAATGCAAATGGCATAGACGATTCTGAGGTTGTTGATTATCACGGTATAAAATCAATCGGCAGAGAGAAGACATTTGATTCCGATACTAAAAAATGGGACGAGATCTCAAACGCGCTGCGGTTCCTGTCAGGAGAAGTGTTCGATGAACTGAGAAGAAAGGGCATGGCTTTCAGGACCGTGACAGTTAAGATTCGCTACTCCGACTTCACAGAGCATCTTAAGAGCGCAAGCCTTGTTCACGGGTCGCAGGACATGGAGGGCATAGCCAAGAATGCAGTGAAGCTGTTCAATTCAAGCAGAAACGGTGACAAGAGCATTAGGAAGATAGGGGTGAGGGTCTCGGGCCTTATTGCATACAAAGGACAGAAGAAGATATCTTCGTTTATGGTAAATTAGATTTTTGGTTTTTGTACTCAAGTTCCGAGAGATACTCCCTTGCCTTCAGTGCTGCCTTTACTCCGCTTCCTGAGGCGGTTGCGGCTTGCCTGTAAAACATGTCGGACACATCGCCTGCGACAAAGACGCCTTCTATGTCTGTCTCGATTTCCTCTTTTGTTATTATGTATCCCCGCTCGTCAATCTTTAGCTGCCCGTTGAAGATCTTTGACGACGGTTCGTAGCCTATTGCCATGAATACACCGTCTATCTTCATCTCGGTAATTTTCCCGTCTACAACGTTCCTCAGTTTTGCGCCGGTTACGCGATCGCTTCCTAGTATATCTTCCACAGCCGTATTCCAGATGACCTTTATCTTGCTGTTGGAGAGAACCCTCTCGGCCATGACCTTGCTCGCCCTGAAGGAATCCCTCCTGTGCACTATAGTGACGCTGCTTGCGAACCTTGTAAGGAACAACGAGTCTTCCATCGCCGTATCCCCTCCGCCAATTACTATTACGTCTTTCCCTTTGTAGAAGGTTCCATCGCAGGTAGCGCAAGTGGATATTCCCTTGCCTATGAACTTAGTTTCTGATTGAATGCCCAGTGTTTTTGCCTTTGCGCCAGTGGCGACTATCACGCACTTCGCTTGGTACGTTTCTCCGCTTACAGTAACCTTGAACGGCCTGGAGCGGAGATCTACGGAGGAGACGTCATCGTTTATGAATCTTGTTCCGAATCTCTCAGCCTGCTTCCGAATCTTTTCCATCAGTTCCGGGCCGTCGACACCGTCAGGAAAGCCGGGATAATTCTCGACTACGGTAGTAAGCTCGAGCTGTCCGCCTGCGGCAACGCCCGTTATCATCAGGGGATTGAAGCCTTCCCTTGCGGTGTATATCGCAGCGGAGAGGCCTGCCGGCCCCGAACCTATTATAATAACATTCTCAACATCAGGCATAATTAGTACCGAGAAGATAGGATAGCTTAAAATATTTTAATGTTTCCATTAACTTTGGCGACAGGATGCTGGTAGGGGTAGGGAACCGAGTGGTAGCGCTAGATGCGTTCAGGAGAAATGCTGACATAAACGTTATATCCCATGCGCATTCCGACCATACCCAGGGGCTCAGAAGCGGAGCCATGGTTCTAACCAGCTACGAAACCTCCAAGATACTGGAGGCAAAATCCTCCCTGAAGATAAAGCAGATTGCTGAACTTCCTCAGGGAATAAAGATAGAGATGCTTGATTCCGGACACATG
>JAJYVZ010000037.1 GCA_021791725.1 Microcaldota archaeon
GACGTAAGACCTTCCGCAAGGAAGGCGGTTGCCGAAGAAGCAGGAACTATATGGGTGGAATCATGACGACCAATCATAGCCACTCTGGAAGCTCCCAACCTTCAGTTGGGAGAGGATGTCACTTTATTTAACGCGCCGAAACCCATTGCTAGCCCCGAAAGACGGCACGTATGCTCTAAAGATAGGTATAAATACAAGTTCCTACAAATTCCTACTGTGAAGTAAGATGCAAATCGAGAGAACCATAAGCAAAAAAGGGCAGATAGTCATTCCGAAGGACGTAAGGGATTATCTTGGATTAAAATCCGGCTCCGAAGTCATATTTGAAGTGAAGGACAGGGAAGTCGTAATCAGGCCAAGGCTCTCTCCCAGAGAATTCATAGAGAAATTCATTAATGTCGGGAAGAAGGCGAGGAAACTTAATATTAACAGGATAAAGAAGACCTTGGAGATGGAGTATGCAGTACATTGACTCAAACGTGTTCATATATGCAGTCCTTGCCAACGAAAAAACCGAGCCAAAAGCACGTTTATCCAAACAAATATTGATTGGAATAGCCGAAGGCAGGATGCCAGCTGCAACATCATCATTGACATGGGACGAAGTAGTTTGGAGCATAAGGCACGAAATCAGCCCGGAGATTGCAATTGAGGAGGGGGCAAGATTTTTGGAATTCCCAAATCTGAGGATACTTAGCATAGACGAAAAAGTTGTTAATAGGGCGCAGACGCTCATCGAAACCAAGAAACTTAAGCCGAGGGATTCGATCCACCTGGCATGCTGCATGGAGAATAACATAAGCGAGATAATAAGCGACGATAAGGATTTTGATATGCCTGTCGGGATAAAAAGAATACCTTTGGAAAAGGCATAGCGCCGTTCCTTTTCCATAGCGCTTTATAGATGGGTCACCGCATAATCCTCTCTATATTGTATGTGAAACCACATTCCTTTTAGTCAAATTCGAGAGAATGTTTAAATAGTCCGGGAAGAGGTATGTACTTGCATGGAAATATTCAGGGCTTCAGATGAAAGAAGAACTGTAACCACAGAGGAAGTGCTGGAAGCGTACAAGGACGGCGAGAGGGACTTCTGCAGGATAAATATTGTGGCGGCAAAGCTGGGAGGCGCCGTCCTTCAAGAAATTGATTTCAGCGGGTCATGCCTGAGGGAAACCGACTTCAGGGGAGCGAACCTCGCAGGCGCGGATTTCAGGGGAGCGAACCTTGTAGGCGCACGTTTCGAAGGCGCGAACCTCGCAGGGGCGAAGTTCGACGGAGCGCTTGTATCTAAGGATACGTCTTTCGAAGGGGCGAACCTGCAAGGAGTGAGCATATCGGAATCAAACCTCAAGGAGGCAAACCTCAAAAAGACTGTCCTAGAATGGCTTACTCTCAGGAGAGACGGCAATGAAGAGCACGACCAGGAAACCAAAGATTCCAACCTGGAATTCTCATATCTTCTAAGAAAAGATACGGATAAGGCCAAAGGCCGTGTTTCTTGAGAAAGCGAAGGGCCTGGATGGCAAGAAGATACTTGGGTCCACTTATGTAGGTAGGGAATGATTCCGAGATCCTTCTCCAAAAAGAAAAGTATATAATACTACTGCAATAATATACTAATGCTCTTTATTAATCAATATAATCAGCTTATTTTAGGTGAAACTATGTACCCAAATGTGCAGGCTTATGACAGGGGAGTGATGTTCAATCCAGACGGAAGGCTGTTCCAGGTAGAATATGCCAAGGAAGCGGTCAGGAAAGGCGCCACGTCCGTTGGAATGGTTACCAAGAATGGGGTGGTGTTCGTTGCGCACAAGAACATATACGACCCGCTCACGATACCGAGCACCATACACAAGGTCTTCAGGGTCGATTCGCACATAGGCGCAACATACAGTGGCATGATAGCGGACGGCATACACCTAATAAACCAGGCAAGGTCCGTAACCCAGAACCATCGTTTCGTGTTCAACGACATAAAATCTATAGAATCGCTCTCAAAGGAGATATCACTGTACATGATGCAGGCCACGCAGTATGGCGGACTTAGGCCATACGCAGTGTCGCTCATAGTAGGCGGATACGACAGCGCGCCACGCCTCTTCGAGATAGAGCCTGGAGCGGCATTTCAGGGATACAAGGCCGATGCAATAGGTGTCGGAAAGAAGATAGCTACTGACATGCTTCTCAAGGATTACAAGGACAACATGAGCGCCCAGGACGCGATAGCACTGGGCGTCAAGATAATAAAGAAGGTGCACGAAGGAAAACTGGGCACCGAAGTTCAGGGAAAACTCATGACCGACAACCTTGACATAGGCTACATAGAAGATTCAAACGAGTACACAATGCTCTCATCAAAAGAGATAGACGAGTATCTGTGATCTTCCTTTTCTGTGAGGTATATGCCTTCAAAGACGGTAATAGCAAAATACTCAGCTAACGGGGACGAGTTTGAGATATTCGTGGATTCCGCGCTTGCCTACGAGTTCATAACAGGCAAGCTGACCAACCCGATGGCGCCCCTGCAGGTCGAGGAAGTATTCAAGGACGCGAACAAGGGAGAGAGGCAGAACCAGGAGAAGATAAGGAAGACATTCGGCACAGACGACATCTCAAAGATAGCCGAGATCATACTGAAGAAGGGGAACGTCCCCATAACAACCGAGCAGAAAGCAAAGCTTGCGGAGGACAAGAGAAAGCAGATAGTAAGCATAATAGCGCGAAATTCCATAGACCCAAGGACAAGCGCGCCGCATACAGCGCAGAGGATAGAGAACGCTATGAACGAGGCAAAGGTATCAATAGACCCGTTCAAGAGCGCCAATGACCAAGTCGAGTCGATACTGAAGAAGATAGAGATTATAATACCGATAAAGTTCGCCAACGTCAGGATAGAAGTGCAGATAGGCCCCCAGTACGCGAACAGGTGCTACGGAACACTGAAGCAGTACGGCATAAAGAACGAGAAGTGGCTCTCAGACGGATCCTTCAGCGCTACCCTGGAGTTTCCTGCAGGCCTGCAGACGGAGTTCTTCGACAAGATAAACAGCATGACGTCGGGCACAGCGATAACGAAGCGCATAGAAGAGGGCAAGAAATGATTGCGTATAAAAAGAAACAAAACGGGATAAAATGAACGTGCAAAAACAAACAACCGCGCAATTCAGCGAGATAAATGGCACAGGAATATTCATCGCCAAGGTAGACGCAAACCACAAAGAATCGATGGCCATTCTGAAGCAGAACGGACTCAGGGCACTTAAGTATCAGGAGGCGCTAGTACTCATAGACAAAAATCCAGAACTTAAGGAACAACTGAAAGGAGAGTGGTTCTGGCTTGACGGAGAAGGCATAGAATTGTCAGGATTCTATAAATTCAACGGGAATGGAGAATTCACAAAAGGAAGAGGAGGTGCAGAGAATACAGTTTATGTTTCGAAAGGTAATCATCCGTTGTTACTGGTCGTGCGTACGGACGACAGCGCCTATGTCGGCGGGAGGCGTTTCATCCTCGAGGCGGACGGCGACTCTCAGGTCGCTGCGCCGGTGGTGGTCGGGATTAAAGACGGCCGTGAAGCGGCCACACTGGAAAATGCGCATTCCGGCGAAACCGCAGTGATAACCGGCATAACCCGTAAAGAGTTCAAGGAGTTGCAGAGATGTGCCGCAGAAGAGCTGGATACTCTAATAAAACAAGACGATATGCAGGTTCATAAAGGTGGCGTGTCAAACCTCAAAGCACTGATTAATCTGAAATGTAAAGAATGAAAACAAACAACGATGTGAATTTATGAGAAAAATAGTCGTACCCGGCGAGCTCCTCTCTGACAAGAGTCCGCGTGGAAAGGACATAATAATAGAGAACGGCAAGGCATATGCGACGGTCATGGGAGTGTACGATGACCAGAAAAACTCATTCGTGCCTCTTGAAGGCCCATGGTATCCGCAGAGCGACGACTTGGTCATAGGCATAGTAGAGGAGGCAAAGCTCACCACGTCCATAGTTGACATGAACTCGCTTTACAAAGGCCTGCTGATATCAAAATATTCAGATACGAACATGGAATCAGGAGACATAGTAGAGGCGATAGTCAGGGATGTGGACGAGACCAGGACCGCTGTACTCCAGAGGCCAAGAAAGCTGTTCGGAGGCAAGATAATAGATGTTAAGCCCACGAAGGTGCACAGGATATTAGGCAGAGAGGACACAATGATAAGGCAGATAGAACAGTCTACCGGCGCGACTATAAAGATAGGCATGAACGGCAGGATATGGATAAAGGGCGGAGATGTGGCTCTCGCATCCAAGGCCATACTCCAGATAGAGGAAGAGGCGCACACGTCAGGGCTCACAGAGAGGATAAATAAGATGCTTACCGAAGGAAAAAATAATAAGTGAAAATGATAACATGTCAAATCCAGCAAACAAACCAGAATTGATAGTGAATGGCAAGAGATTAGATGGAAGAGGGCTTGATGAACTCAGGCCCATAAAGATAACTTCTTCTGTATTGAAGAATGCGGCAGGCTCCTCGTTCATAGAGTGGGGCAACAACAAGATAATGGCCGCTGTCAACGGCCCAAGGGAAGCGCTGCCAAAGCACACGCAGGATCCTGACAAGGCAGTGATAAAGTGCAGATATTCAATGTCTCCATTCTCTTCTATTGAGGAGCATGGGAGCTCAAGGCCGAGCAGAAGGTCACAGGAGATATCAAAGGTAATAAGAGAGGTTTTCGAGAATGTGGCGATGCTTGATTATTTCCCCGGAGGCGAGATAGAGATATTCGTCGAGGTGCTGCAGAGCGACGGAGGGACGAGAGCAGCTGGCATAACGGCAGCGTCTGTGGCTATGGCAGACGCCGGAATACCAATGCGCGACCTGCCATACGCGCTATCAGTAGGAAGAGTGGGGGACACGCTGATAACCGACATGAACAAGATAGAGGACAACTACTCAGACGCGGATATACCCATGGCCGTATGCCCAAGGAACGACGAGATACTGCTTCTCCAGATGGACGGAACGCTGAAGAGAGGGGAGTTCGGCCAGGTGTTCGAGAAAATAAAGAATGCGGGCAAGGTCATCTCCAAGTTGCAGACAGACGCACTTAAAGAGCCCTACATTAATATAATGAAGAAATATGGTGGATTGTGATGACAAGAGTGGACATGGTAAAGGGAGCTTACATACTTGAGATGCTGAGCAGCAACGTCAGGGAAGAGCAGAGGGGCTTCAAGGACTACAGGAAGATACGGATAGACAAGGACTTCATACCGCATGCGGAAGGTTCGGCAAAGGTAAAGATAGGAGAGACAGACGTGCTTGTGGGAGTAAAACTGGGCCTTGACAAGCCCATGCCTGACAAGCCCGAAGAAGGTAATCTTATGGTTACTGCGGAGCTGCTTCCGCTCGCATCCACAAACTACGAGGCAGGACCGCCAAGTCCAGAATCCATAGAGTTCGCAAGGGTAGTAGACAGGGGGATACGGGCTGCAGGCATAGTAGACACGAAGAGCCTTTTCATAGAGGAAGAGAAGGTATGGACAGTTTTCGTTGACATGTATGTGCTGAACTACGATGGCAACCTTTTCGATGCGGGAACATTGGCATGCATGGCAGCTCTTATGCACACGAAGATGCCGAGATACGAGGACGAGAATGTGATAAGGGAAGGCAATTTATCCAGGCTCAAGTTCGGCAATGTAGTCACTTCTTGCACAAGTGCGAAGATAAGGAACAAGATACTCCTTGACCCAAACGGTCTTGAGGAATCTGTAATGGACGCAAGGCTTACAATAGCCAACGACGAGGGCGCGGTTCGCGCAATGCAGAAGGGCCTGAAGGGTGCGTTCACGGCAAAAGAAGTCGATTCACTTATAGAGGAAGCGTTCGAGAAATCCAAGGAACTCAGGAATATTCTAAACAACATTGGTGATTGAAATGTCAAATGCTAGCATAAGGCACGGAGTCAGCCTCAGGAAGAGGCGCATGGCAGTGCAGGCGGAGAAGAGGGCGAAATATGAATGCGACATGTGCGGCAAGACGCAGGTAAGGCGAGTGGGTTCTGGGATATGGAAATGCAGGCGCTGTGGCGCAACATATGCAGGAGGCGCATATTCTTTCAAGACCACGTCAGCAACCACGCTTACAAGGGCGGTAGTTGAAGGAAAGAAGTAATGGGAATATCATGAAGCAGCAAAACGAAGGCGTCAAGCTTACTTACTCTCCGATAACCGAACTGGTAATACACGATTTCATAGAGGTTGACAGGGAGGATCTCCTCAGGGAGCGCGTAACCCCGTCAGGGACGGTTCCGCTTTACTGGTGCGAGGGGATACTCTTCTCTTTCACGTCGCTCCCGCTGACCGAGGATGTGCTAAGAGACTACCTGAAAGGAAGACTCCATTGGCTTGAAGTGCACTTCTCCAGGGTATCCAACTTCACTCCCATAATGGCGCTGAACGAAGAGGAGTACAAAGCAAACCTCAGCGTGAGGATCATAGACACAAGCCAATCAGAGCTGCACAAGCAGGTAGCAAGATGGCTGGTCGCAAACTCTAAAAAGAGATAAGCCCTATTATGTAAACATAAAACAGACGCTTGGTGAAACCATGGGATATGTATGCCTTCATTGCGGCAAGAAATTCAAGGAGCTTGGGCACGGCTTTATAAGGTGCCAGTACTGCGGATACAGGGTATTGGCAAAGGAAAGAGCGCCGATAGCAAGGGAGATCTCGACTAACTGAGCAAACCACGGCAGGCAATTACGCGATTCTACAAATAAAAAAATCCATTAAAGTATATGCAGCATGAATGCTTCTTGTTGCCTGGCTTATTTACTTTCCTTTCACGATAACCGTGTCGCCGAAGTTCATTACCCTCTTGTATAAGACGCTGTTCTTCGCTATCATCTCCCGAACGTCAGAGCTTCTCTCAAAATCCGTTATCTTCTGAAGGAGAAGATGGGAAACCTCCTTATCCTCGAAGTTTAGTATTACTTCCTCTATTTTTCCTAGAAATCTCCCATCTGCAGTAAGTATCCTTCTTCCATAAAGTTCAGACAAAAGAATCGTCACGTCAACACCTGCCCTTCGCCACCCTCACTTTTCCTATCTTTTTGGCCGCGAAAAATCTGACTATATACTCCTGAAGCTCATTTATAAAAGCCTTTTCATCAGCCCTCTTCTCCGACAGCTCATTGCTAGTAAACACGCCGTCATTCCTTCCAACCAGGTAGCCGAGGTATTCGTCTGTCATCGAATAGAACCTGTTTCCGCATCCGGCGCAAACGTAGACTGGCACCACTGGCACATCGCGTATCTCTGCCGCGTCTTTTAAATCCAGTTCCCTTACCAACCCAATGCCTCCGCACCCTCCGCATTCGGCATCTATCCTCACCATTTCGTATCCGTCGCGTAGTTCCACTACCTGATCTTCCGCAACAGACCCCAGATACAAACCTGCCACATCATCTAAACTCGAATCCTTTTTGTAATCCTGATAGACAACCTCGCCATTCTCGTTGAATTCTGTTGTGAGGGTTCCATGCAAAGTTCTCTCAAAAATAGCAAACCTTCTTTTCCCGTTCCTGTAGTAGTATTCGGTCCTAAACCTTCTCTCCCCTTTCCTGCGAACAAGCATTCAATCGCCTTCTACGATTGCGTATCTTCTCACATCGTCCTTTACAATCCTGCTGCGTCCATCCTTCTTCGCGTTCTTGACAGCGAAATCTGCGATCTTCGATGCCTGCTTCTCAAGAACCTTAGCCAATTCCTCTGCTCCGTCGTCAGTAATCGCCGCGCCAGAGCAACGCTTCACTATCCTCTTTATGGCTTGCTTGGATATGTTAGCCATTCAAATCATCATCAGCACTCAAGATCCTCATCACTGATCAGAGAAATAAAGTCATCACTCAGAAACCCTCTCAAACAAAATATATAAACATTGGCGATGTGGCGCATCTGGCCTCCAACCAGGTCGAAAACGGGAAGAGCAGCAGTCAGTTATCTGTATCTTTGTATAGGCCGAATCCGGCTTTCCTCAGCAGCTGCCCTATCTCGCCGAACGGAATATGCCGCCTTGTATGGTCTTTCCCGTCATACAGGCTCTCTGGCCTTTTTTCCTGCCTAAGCACCCTTGCAGGATCCTCTTTTCCTGTGAGTTCTTCAATACTCCTCACCGTGAAACTTCCCTTACCGGCGCTTGGCATTTTTGTCATTCCTATATCCCTTTTCGGAGTTGTCTCATTTGTATCATAATAAATATCTCCTGGCATAATGCCGCGTATGGAAACACCCGGAAGCGAGAAAACAGGCTCTCCAATCCGTATAAAACTGTCCCTAATCCTGTTCAACGCCCCTATTACTTTATCCATATGGCATATCTCAAAGTCTACGGACATCGCAGTTATGATTGTAGCATACCCGCATCCCCGGGATAGTTGGAAAGTCTTGACCATGCGTAGCCCGGATTTTCCTGAAGATTTTGGTATAGATCTATCCTCTTTATCGTATGCCTCTTGTAATTTTTTATAATCGTCCGCGTTTAACGCTTCTTTGTGGTAATAGGGAAACTCTGTCTTATAAATAAAAAGGTTTCTTCCGAAATCTACCTTCACCGAGTCCTCTATCTGCAGCGAATTATTCCCAGTGCGTCTCCCAGTGCCAGAGACTATCCCATTGCTGAGGTCAACCTCGACATCGTATCTCGAAAGAGGATCTAATGCGAAAGTCACCCTCTTTACCTTTACCTTCTCCACGATCTCACATTGATTATTATATTTTTTGATGTATATAAACATTAATCTGAATATGTCTAAAATATAAATTCACGGTTAGGCGATATCATGCCATTAAAAACATTCGACGCAAAAAACTTCGATAAGGAGGTCCTAGAGTCAAAGCTTCCAGTCGTCATAGACTTCTGGGCTGCTTGGTGCGGTCCATGCAGGATGTTCTCCCCAATTATAGAGGAGGTGTCGGAATCAAAAGAGTACCAGGGAAAGATTACTTTCGGCAAGGTGAATACTGACGAGAACTCCGGGATAGCGGCAAGGTATAACATAATGAGCATACCAACCGCAATGCTGATAAAGAACGGCGAAGTTAAGGCAATTTCTATCGGAGTCATATCAAAGGATGCCCTTAAGAAGTGGATAAACTCCAACATTTAGCACCGTGAGCGGGAAATCCCACGCCCTCTTCAGAGGGTTACCTTTAGGG
>JAJYVZ010000038.1 GCA_021791725.1 Microcaldota archaeon
AGCCTGAACGCATCTACGTTCGCCGCACTGGTCGCTGGCTCGACGCTTGCGGATCTGTACGCGGCGATAACGGCAGGCATATCTGCCCTTAAGGGGCCGCTGCACGGCGGAGCGAATGAGCAGACTCTGAAGATGCTTCGCGCAATAGGGAAGCCGGAGAATGCGCCGGCATACATAAACGATGCCCTGTCAAGGAAGGAGAAGGTAATGGGATTCGGGCACAGGGTTTACAAGACCTATGATCCAAGGGCGAGAATAATAAAAGACTCTGTAATGAGGATAAAGGAAGGGAAAGGAGGAGATGCAAGAATGCTTGCAGACATAGCGCTCAGCGTAGAAGGCATAATGGTTGAGAGGCTGGGCCCTAAGGGAATATGGCCAAACGTTGACTTCTTCTCAGGAATAGTCTACACTGCTGTGGGAATAGAGCCTGACATGTTCACGCCAATATTCGCGGCAAGCAGGATACCCGGATGGTGCGCGCACATGACAGAGTACTGGCATGAGAACAGGCTGCTAAGGCCGCTTGATTACTATACCGGCAGGCTCGACCTCGAGTACGTTCCGATTGACAAGAGGTAATGCGAAGTGGAGTATGACTTGGCCTGCACAGGATGCGGAGAGGTATACAGAAGAAGATATCCGAGCCAAGTATGCGGAAGATGCAACGGGATACTGGAAGTCCGGTACAATGCCGCCGGTAAGGCAGGCCATGCCCTTGCCTCGTTCTGGGACTACGAAAATGTTCTTCCGAAAGGGAGATATAAGCATTATGAGGTCGGAATGACAAGGATTATAAGGAGCCACGGCAATGCAAACCTTTTCTTCAAGCTTGAGACGGATAACCCCACGAGATCCTTCAAGGACAGGGGATCGGTCATAGAGGTTGCAAAGGCAAAGGAGTACGGATACGACGAACTTGTGTGCGCGTCTACAGGCAACATGGCTTATTCCATTGCATACTACTCCAAGCTTTACGGCATGAGGGTGAAGGTATTCATAAGCGGCAATGCGAATATAGACAAGATGAGGGACATTCGCGGCGTGGGAGATGCGGACATAACAAAGGTGCGGGGAGACTTCTCCGCGGCGCAGGAGCGCGCATCCGAATATGCAAAAAGGAGGAATGTCTTTCTGTCCGGAGACTACTGCTACAGGAAAGAAGGGCAGAGCACTGTCGCATACGAGATAATGGCGCAGGCAAGGAATGCCACGCACATAATTGTCCCCGTAGGCAATGCCACGCTCATCAGCGGAATATTAAAGGGGCTCGGGCGCATGGAGGAATCAGGAGAACTTAGGACCATGCCAAAGGTGATAGCGGTGCAGTCTACGAGCTGCATGCCCTTTGTCAGGGCCTTCAAGAAGGGACGGAAGATAAAGTATGAAGAACCTAAGACCGATGCGGATGCGATAGCCGTCGGCATGCCAACGTTCGGCGAGCAGGCGATATTGGGGCTAAAGGAGCATGGAGGATGCGCAGTGGCGGTCTCGGACAGAGAGATGAAAAAGGCGCAGGAATCGTTCTACAGGGATTACGGGATAGTTGCGGAGATGGGAGGGGCTGCAAGCATTGCCGCAGCAAGGCAGTTGAAGTTTAAGGAAGATGACCTCGCAGTAGCGGTAGTAAGCGGGGGAAACGTCTGACGCGCTGAATGATGGTTTTTGATTGCATATGCTACCGATGACAAATTGTTTGGGCTTCATCGCCGAAATTAACTGGGATCGGAGAGCAGGGCCCATGCAATCCTCTTGATTTTTATATTCAATACGCATGAGTATCATACATGAAGGCGGCGGCTGGCTACGACCTTATAATAATAGGCGGGGGAATAACGGGGGCATCCCTTCTCTATACCTTAAGCAGGTACACAAACATAAAGAGCATACTGCTTCTCGAGAAATACGGCGACTTCGCGCAGCTGAATTCCAACAGCAGGAACAACGCGCAGACCCTGCATTTCGGCGACGTAGAGACAAACTACTCGATAGAGAAAGCGATAGAGACCAGAAGGGCAGCCGAGAGGATTCTAAGATACACCGGCTCACTCGGGATCCCGAGAAGGAACCTGGTGATAAGGAGATGCCAGAAGATGGTGCTTGCGGTGGGGGATTTCGAGAGCGATCTTCTCGACAAATATTACTATTCGGGAATAAACAGGGTCTTCCCAGGGCTGAGGAGGATAGGCAGGGACAGGATATCAAAGGCCGAGCCTAATGTGGTCAGGGGCAGGGATCCTGGCGAACGGATAGAGGCTTTGCTGTCTGACGGCGGGCACATGGTGGATTTCGGAAGGCTTACAAGGGCGTTCGCCGAGGACGCGATGAGGAACAGGAATGTCAGGATAGACATAAGGTTCAATGCCGAAGTTAAGAGGATAGGCAGGGCGCGCGACGGGTACAAGGTCGTTGCCGGCAACAAGGAATATTCCGGCAGGTTCGTTGTCGCTGCGGCAGGCACTTACAGCCTGTACTTCGCGAAATCGCTTGGATACGCGAAGAACCTCTCGCTCTTCTCTGTCGGCGGAAACTTCTACTATTCCAGAAAGGCGCTCAGGGGGAAGGTGTACAGGGTGCAGATAGGTGGAATACCGTTCGCGGCTGTGCACGGGGATCCGGATATAACAGACCCGAAGATCACGCGCTTCGGCCCGACGGTCACGCTGCCCCTGGAGATAGAGAGAAACCACATCAAGACAATAGTGGATTACGCGAGGACGTTCGACTTCGACGTGCCGACGCTCAAGAGCCTCGCGAACATAATGCTAAACAGGGACATAGAGCGGATATTATCAAGGAACGCGGTATACGACGTTCCGGTCATAGGCAAATACGCATTCGTGAAGAACGAGGTGTCTAAGATAGTGCCCTCGCTAAGGAGCAGTGACATATGGTTCGCCAATGGCATAGGGGGAATACGTCCGCAGATAATAGACGAGAAAAAACGATCGTTCGTTGTAGGAGAATCGAAGATAAACGGAAGGGGCATAATATTCAACGTAACGCCTTCTCCTGGAGCGTCATCATGCCTGGAGAGTGCGCTTGAGGACGCGAGGAACATTGCAAAAGAGATAGACCTTAGGTTCGATTCGGACAGGTACGAGAAGGAGCTTGGCAAGCTTTGAGATTATTGTATGGGAATAGATTATTCCACGTTAAGGAGAGAGGGAAGAAAGGCATACATGTCTTTCATGAAAAGGGAGGACCACAAGATAAAGGGGATAAGGAATGTGTGGTCCAAGAAGGTAGGCTATCTATATGTCCGTGAGCGAAGTTACAGGATAGGCGGCGAGGATTTCAGCTGGACTACGACTGCGTTTCCGCCTTCGGCTGTGGGCGGAGTGGTGATTGTGCCGGAGATAATGGTGGGCGGCGAGGATTACGTGGTCATGCTCCTTGAACCGCATCCCGCCATAGGAATATGGGCTCTCTCCCTCCCTGCCGGCGCGGTGGAGAGGGGGGAGACTTTCGAGGAAGCGGCCATACGGGAACTTGAAGAGGAGACTGGATTGAAGGCAGGGAGGCTGAGATTCCTCTTTACCCAGGCGCATGATCCAAAGAGATTCGATCTTATAGACAAGGTGTTCATAGCTGGCAGAGTATCTTCAGGAAACCAGAATAGGGAACACCACGAGAAGCCGATAAAGACGATAATGCTCTCGATTCCGGAGATAGCAAGGCTTCTCGACAACGACATGATAATAGGCGCGCTGACAACGTCTGCGCTCAACACGTATCTCAGGAGGAGGGACGCGAAGATGAAAGATGCGTTTGGGCTTCTGAAGAAGAGGTAGCTACATCTCCATCCTCTTGAACGCCCACGTCCCTATAATTGCCATAACCGCATCGAATGCAACTATGACCGCTATGTCGTTCATGATGCCGAATGTGCTTATGCCGAGTATTATCCCCCTCAGCGCGTCTACGCCGTAAGTCATCGGGTTGAGCGAGACGAAGAATGAGAGCCATCCTGGAAGGTGGGAGACTGGGAAGAGCGCCCCGCTTAGGAAGAATATTGGGAAGATGACGAAGCTTGATACAAGGCCGAAGCCCTCCGGGCTGCTCATGAACGCGCCTATTGCAAGCCCTATGCTCACTACGCTTATGGTTATCAGGAAGACCATCGCTATTGTGGCGAATACGCTGAAGATTGTGTAATGTATGTTGAAGGCGAAGCCGAGCGCTATGAGTATCAACGCCTGTATGAGCGAATCTGTCGCTCCGCATCTCCTTCACACTGAGCTTTACATGCTTTGATCCAAATGCTTGTCGTACAGGACTGCACCTATGCCGCCAATGGCAAAGCAGAAGATCAGGCTCTCGATGTCGAAGCCGGTAGTGGCCGCAAGGTTGAATAGCGACGGTGGATCCCAATACCTCGGCACGAAGAGCGGCTCGGTCAGCCCGAAAGGCATTGTGAATACGCTGACAAGGAGCATCTCCCTTCTAGTCCGCTTCTTCAGCAGGAATACCGTGACTCATACTGCAAGCAGGATTAGGGAGAATGTCAGGTATTCGTTCAGTAATGCCATTGTCCAACCTTGTATGTGATGTCTATTTTGCGAAAACGGCTAATAAATTGTTTTCTTGATCTCCTCTCTGTACCTGTTCCTGAGCCGTACATACTCTTCTTTGCTTTCGGTCAGGTACTCCCAGAGATTCGCGCCCTTGTCCAGATACTCGAGAATGCCCATCCTGACATTCCTATCCTCTATCTTGTACCTGTTGATGTACTCCCTGACTTTCTTAAGATCGATTTCGCCATAGAAAAGCAGCGAGACTACGTCTATCACGTCCTTCTCTATCTTTGCCCTGTCCCAGCTGAAATATCCGCAGAGCTTGAGAAGCAGGAGCATGTTCTTGTCAACTACCTTTATGTTCCTTACCCTGTTGTAGTTGCCCAGTATGTCGCTTATGGGTATGGTAAGTTCCTTGTCCGAATAGCCCTGGACAAAGACGTCAACCACTATGCCGTCAATCATTGAGTAAAAGGCCGATATCTCATGCTTCTGCATCCCTATGCCCTTGAAATATCCTAAGGATTCTAGAGGGATGACCAGGTCCACGTCCTTGCTTTTTTGCAGCTTTACGTAATTGTGCACGGCCCATCCGCCTATTAGCACAAAATCCGCCGACGAAGTGAGCTTGTCCAGCACGGCCACGCTCCTGTCGGTTTCAAAATCATTGTAATATTTTCTTACCATGCATCCCATCTATTCTAGACTTCAGCTTCTTCTCAAACTCATGCGCGTACCATTCTTTCATGTTCCAGAGGTCCGCATATATCTGTGTGACAGGAGCGGCAGACCCGTCAAACGCGCTTTCGGAAATGAGGCTGCCGAGTATCCTGTCCGGCTTTAATACGATTATGTTTGCGTAATCGGAGGCCTTCGAGAGCCTGTTCTTCGGAAAGCGGTCCATTATCTCCCTGCAGGATCTTTCCGTTGCGTATACGTATACCTCGCTGTAATCGGAAGCGTCGTTGCCGAACAGGTTCACGTATCCGCTGCATGCCGTATAGGCAATCTCCGAGGGCATGCTCTTCTCGATCTCGCCTACGCTTGATTTGAAATACGTGGAATATATTATGTCCTCTCTCAGTTTCCTGTTTACGGAGAAGTAATAAAGCGCCTTGTCAAAGTTTTTCAGCTCGAAGTGCCTTTTGTATATCGCCGCTGCGCCGACATTCGCGAGGTTTCTTACCGCCACGCTTACGGTGTTGGGCGATAGCGAAAGCTCTTTTGCTATCCCGTTCTCAGTAAATGAGTATTTATTCTTCAGTGCCATTTCCAGTATGTACCTGCATACGACTGAACCGAGTCTCATAATTATCCTTTTCTTATGTAAATATATATAAATATCATACTCTTTTATGAGTATGATATAAAAAGACCAGACTGCAGGGAAGACGGGCTGCGCCGTGCTGCGTCGCCCTGCTTACGGGTTTTTTCCCGCAAGAGATATCTGTATGGATGCGGCGCCGCTTGAAGAACAGGGATTAGATGCCGGAAGGCACGTATGCCTGGCCGTCGCTTCCTATGAATATGGTGTACGTTGAGCCTATGAAATTGCCGCCCTGTCCGTTCAGCCATATGAGCAATGTGTACTCTCCGGGGCCGTAGGTCCTCGTTATGTCTGAGATGTTGAAACTTATGTCGAAGATGTTGCCTTTTGTGTCGTACCTGTCAGCCACTATCGTCGTGACGTTCGTGTAATGGTAGTTGGGGCTGCTCACTACCCCGGCTACCTGCGTGCCGTAGCTGTATGAAGACGTGCTGTTTAGCTCTTCTTGCGACATGGCAGAGACTGGTTGATCATAGCTTATTGTGACCTGCGACAGGGAATAGCCGCCGGTCGTAGCACCGTAGAGTGAGACCTGGCCATTGGAATACGACGGGTTCCCGTTCCAGTTTATGTAGTTGTCTATGAAGTCCTCGGTAAGATACGCTCTTCCGGAGTCGTACGCAACGCCTATGCTGACCTGGTTATGGTGCGGATCCAGTATGTTGTCCCTGTGCCCGTTGTTGCAGCATATTGAATCGTTGTACATCATGCTGTACTCCATGCCCTTAAGGGCATCAGTAAGGTTGAGACTCCCGCTGCAGAGCGTGAGTGTGCATATGTAGCTTGACCTGAACGCCACGTTCTCGCTTACTGCGCCGGTTCCTCCAAGTAGCGTATACCTCATGTAAGGCTTCATTCCGTATATGTCCCAGTGGCTGAAGTATTCGTTGCTTAGCATGCTTTCGGAATGCTGCTGCCCGGACTGCTCCGATGACAGGGTCACGTTCTGCAGGCCGTACTGCTGCCTGTCCCTGTTTATCAGCGAGAGCACGTAGGAATCTATCTGCGATGCCGGCATTATTGTGGTCGTTGCTGTTGTCGTGTTCTGGAGCGACTGGTTCTGCGATTGATACGGAATGGTGGTGCTTGGGAACGTTATCGGATTGGTTATGCCTGGTATGTTGCCGCCAGAGAGCTGTATATACCTGTATACAAATACGGCAAGCAGGGCCATTATAATGAGCACCAGTATGTCCCCGAGCGCCGAACCCCTCTTCGCGCTTACGTGCGTCTTTGCCATGATGAGATTTTTCCCCAAAGGATTAAATGTTGTGCGTGCATTCGCGTTTTGTCCCTATTCGCGCACTATAGAATTTATCGGATTTACCAAGAGCAGGTGTTCCGAATGATGCGCATGACTGCCTGGAAGATAGTCAGCTCCTGAATTTTCTTCCGTACCAAAGGACTATCGCGCCGGCAATTATTGACACGGCAGCGGCATATGTGTAGGAATCGGCAGGGCTGATTACGTATAGCAAGCCCATTATGACGTTTGCCGAGAAGATGCCGAAGCTCCTGGATCCGGTAAGGGCGCCCATGCCCTTGCCGAGCTTGACGTCCTTTTTTATCAGCGATATGATGGTCGGCTCCATGGTCTCAACGACGCCAAGCCCGAATCCCATCAGTGCGACTCCGATGTAGAACGCGGCTGCTCCAAACCCAAGGCCTGAGGCAATGGCTAGTATTGCCGTGCCTATTCCAGATATTATGTATCCGAGCCAGCCAAGCGCCCTTATCGTGTTGATGCCCTTCCTTGAGCCTATGTAGTATCCGGTGATTGCGGACACTCCTAGATACACGCCGTACGAGCCGATGGCTATGAGGTTGTTTGACGTCACTTTCGCAAGCGTAAGTATAGGAAAGCCCAGGCTGTAGTAGCTGAACCCGTAGAGCGCCGTGGCAAAGACTATGCCTTTGAACGCGCTCATGTTTACAGTTGGCGATTCGGCACTCCTCCGGGCTCTCTCCTTGTACGTGCTCTTCCTTATGTCCCTTATCATAAGGACAATGATGAGAGATATGGAAAGCGGCAGTGCGGTGATGAGGAGTATGCTGTTCTGGCTTACGTTCAATGACAGAAGTGCAAGCAGCAGCGCAACCGCCACAAGCCCTCCGCCTATGTCAAGCGCGTGCAGGAAGCCGAAGGCCTTGCCAAGATCCTTTCTCCTTGACGCGTCGGTGAGCATTGCCCTTCTCGGCGGCACCCTAAGATTCCTGCCCCACCATCCGCCGACGAAGAGGGCTATGGCTATTACAGGGCTGTACGAAAGCCCTGTTGCGGACATCAGCAGTATGAACGCGCTGCCGATAACTACTATCCACTTCCTGCTGTGCCTGTCGCTAAGGACGCCGCCGACATATGCCAGGACTGCGCCTCCTCCGAACGCCAGTGCATTTGCCATGCCGAACGCTACGGGGCTTGACGCCAGCGTCACTACAAGGAATATGGGAAAGAGCGCCTGAACCGTCTGGTATCCAAGGTCTGCGAAGAACGCGGACAGTGAGATGAGCAGGACGTCGTCGTTCATCCATCGCGGCCTTCCCAATGCATCGCCAACAATAATCTTGCCCGTTGTCCGTATAATACCATATTTCTGCACTTGGTATTTTATATTTTCTTTTTCTATCCCTCATGGATTATCCCAGAGGCGCATACGTATGATAACGTGCATAGTCACTTCGCTTGGAAAGGGCAGCCTTATGGCAAGCCCCATGGACCAGGTAGACCTGCCTTCGCTTGTCGGCAGGGTTGCAAGATACCTTGACAAGAACGGGAAGGTGTGGCCCGCAAAGGTAGAGGGAATGGAGGATCCGTTCCTTATAATAAGGTTCACCGGGGACTTTCCCACAGGGATAGGGCAGGGGCAGATGGTCGATGTGATTGAGGACGGCGATGACATAAACAGCGCGTAGAAGAAAGATACGCTGATGCGGCACTGCAATATATTAGTATACTTTATACATACTTAGTACATACTCGATTATACATACTTAGTACATACTCGATTAGACGGACAGGGTTAGACGGACTGGGTTAGACAGACGTGGATGAGCCAATGAGGATAGATATTCCGTTCCTTTCAAAGCCCGTGGAGATAGACTCGGTAATTGTTGGGATGAGGAAGAAGATACATACGCTGCCAGGGCTTAAGGTA
>JAJYVZ010000039.1 GCA_021791725.1 Microcaldota archaeon
CTATCGTCTCCTGCATCCTCCTTATGGATCCTGCCACTTCCGCCTTCTCTGCGAGTCCCGATCCAAGTATCTTGTTGACTATCGCCTCAGCCTCTGGAAGCGCCGTGCCAAGCAGCACCCTTCCGCCGCCGGCCTCCGCAGTCTCAAGCCCCCTGCTTATCTCCGCTTCGCTCCTTTCGCTGAATCCCCCAATATCCTTTATCCTGTGGCTGCCCAGTGCCTTCTTCAGGCTCCCCACGTCCTTTACCTTGAGCGCTTTGTACAGTTTGAATATCCTCTTGGCTCCAAGCCCCTGAATCCTCGTGAGGCTGTCGAAGTCTATCGGGTATTTCCTCTTGAAATCTTCATATTTCTTCATCTTTCCGGTATCGACGAACTCCTTTATCTTCTTTGCCAGCCCTTCTCCTATGCCAGGGATCTCCATCAGTCCCCGCATCCCTTCCTTCTTCAATATTTCCTCGACGTCTTCCTGCATGGACTCTATGTTTATCGCAGCTTTCCTGTATGCCCGTATCTCGAACCTGTGGTCGCCTTCCTCTAGCTCTAGCATGTCCGCTATCTCGTCAAACATCTCCGCTATCCTTCTGTTGTCCATCTTCCCGCCACGCTATGATTTTATAACTTTTGATATATAAATTAATATCATCAAACGTTTTGGTTTTATGGATTTGTTGAGGCGAGTCGTGCTTTCGGCTGTAGTAATAGTAATAATCCTCGTCGCAATATACTTCGTGCTACAAAAGATCATACCCGCAGAGCAGGTAACGCAGGCCCAGGCAGCCGCGTTGATAATGAGCGACCTGCAGAATTCCTATCCTAACGCCGTAATTAACATAACCAATGTCACGCCATCACGCTTTAGGGGCAGCTGGCACATACTAGCATCAGTAATCGCCAACGCCACCACCCCGTGCCCGTCCTATTACGCCTATTCATTTGACTATCCGCAATACGGATTCGTGTACAGGGTGCAGAACACTTATACGAGCAACTGCGTCATATACGGCATGCAGGAGAACAACAGCTACATCCTGTCTTCCTATCCAGTGGCAATAGCCAGGTCGTACAACCTTACCCTTCCCCTTGTGACGAATTTCGTCAACGCATACGGATACAGGAACGTGGCCGCCAACGCAAGCTTCTACAGCAACTACACCGTATTTGGCGGCAGGTATAACAATGTCTGGCTCGTCGGCTACGGCGCCCCTGCCGCAAACTACTCTGTCTATGTCCTGCTTACGCAGATAGGCGGAAGGCCGATAACAGATTATACTGTCAGGAAATCATGATAAGGACGGATCCGTGTATGATTTGTGATACAATGGTCGCAAAATCCACAATAAAGACTTACGATAGGATGGCGGAGAGATATGCAAGCGCACAGACGTATCCAAACTTCTGGCTCGAGGAGGTGGAAACGTTTGAAAAGTATCTGGCCGGCAGGAGGATACTAGACGCGGGTTGCGGCCCCGGAAGGGATACCAGGCTGTTCATCGCAAAAGGCTATGACACGACCAGCATAGACCTCTCTGCGGGGCTCTTGAAGGAAGCCATGCGCAGAACCCCAAACGGAAACTTTCTGAAGATGGACATAGCCAAACTCAAATTCAAGGACGGATCGTTCGACGGCATATGGTGCTGTGCCACCCTCATTCACGTGAAGAAATGGAATGCCTATCATGTCTTGCACGGATTCCACAGGGTTCTGGCGGATGGCGGCGCGCTCTTTGTGTCGGTGAAAGAAGGCAGTGGCGAATCCATAAAACGTACGCCAGACGGCAGGAGATTCTTTGCGAACTACACAATGGAGGAACTTAGGGTATCAATTGAGAATTCCGGGTTTGAGGTAAAGGCAATGACCAGGCCGCAGAAACCAGACAAGGAGCCGTACATATGCGTTTTTGCCTTAAGAAGATAACCGCACTCAGATGTCAAGCCGCAATTCTATTACTTTATGTTTCCCGTCTTCCTTCTCGATGATTCCGCTTCTTCCAGACTCCACAAAGCCGTTCTTCACGAAGAACATTAGCGCATTTGGGTTCTCCTCTGCGACTTCGGCTATGACCGTCTTCACGCCTATCTTCTTCGCATCCTTGAGAGCTGCTTCTACAAGCATCTTCCCAGTGCCATGCTTCCTGTAGTCCTTGCCGACTATTATGCCTATCTTGGCATCGTCGTTGCTTATTTTTATCACCTCGCATTCCCCTACGGCCTTGCCTTCCTCCCTTGCTACCTTGTCTATGCCCTTGCCTGCCTTCAGGAAGTTTATCTTAGTGTTGAACAGAGAGTAAAGCATGTCGAAGTATGGCTCTCCATCGAACCACATGTAGAGCCTGTTCTCGTTGTAGGTTTCCTTTATAAGGTCTATGAGCTGGAAGATGTCCTTCTCATCAAGGTCCGCGATCTCCATATAATATTTAAACCTTGATATCACATATTTAAACCCGTGTGCTTTTCATGCCTGTATCAAATCTTGCAGCCAAGAGGATGTTGAAGGAAGCAGGGGCAAAGAGAGTGAGCGACGACGCACTCACAGAGTTCGCAGAGACGGTGAACAGATATGCCTACAAGATAGCGGCAAAGGCCATAAGGCTCGCGAGTCATGCCAAACGCAAGACCGTGAATAAGGAAGACATAGAGCTTGCAAAATGATCCTAAAGCAGGCTTGCGCCCAAGGCTATTCCTGACAGCTTGAGTATCACTATTGTGCCTACCCCGGGCAGTCCGAATATGATTGTCGAAATTATCACGGGCATGGAATAAGGTATCCCAAGGCCAAGCGCCGCATTCAAGAGGAGCAGAGACACAAACCCAAGGATTGTGTTTGCAATGAAACCGAATATTATCCTGAGAAACAGTTTCCCTATCTTGAACGTGAGGAAAAGTATGAGCGCTATTGCCACTACTATCAGCAATTCTGCAACTATCGAGCTGGCCGTAATCGCAAGCGCCAACATATAAACATAAATATAAGTCCGATAATATATATAAACAGTGGTGGTGTGTGGGCAGTTCACCGCTTAGTGCGGAGGAAGCTCTTCCCATGCGAGTTGCGCACAATTGCCTAAGGCATAATTCGGAACAGAAACGATACGGCTGCGGCGCATAAGCGATGACAATACGAGCGCGCCGGTGCCGATGAAACGCGCCGATGATGTGTGCAGGGACCATGCAAGGCGTAATGCCGCTTAGTCTAATACTGCCTAAAACAGAAGGAAGGCTACTACACACCACTAACTTCTTTGGACGGAAGCAAAAATAACGAGGGACAGGGACTTTGAGCTCATAGCAAGAATCTCCGAATTGCAAGCGGTTCTTGTCAAACGAATTTATACGTTAATCTCCTGCATCCAGAAATAAGAAAAACTGCTAACCAATACTCTCTGCGAACAGTGTTATCTCCCTCCTATTGCTTGGAAGCGCCTTAAGTCCCCTTATCCTGAATCTTCCCTCAAGCGTGCCACTCGCCAATTCAATGTATCTGTCTGCGTTCCTCGTCATGCATTTTATTGTCATTATGGCCTTTCCTCCTTTTTTTAAGAATTTGGATAGTTTAAGCAATGCGTCTGCTGCCTCGCCTGGAGCGCAATTGATGTCGATAACAATAAGATCGGCCTCTTCCTCGATCCCGCAATAATACAATTTGTCATAACCGCATTTTATGTGAGTTATCTGATCTTCAAACTTCAATACTTTCGGCGCATCATTTACCTCATTTACAAGTATCCCCAGCTTTTTGAACTTTTCATAATCGAAGTTTCCAGGGTCAACGGCAACCACCTTGAAACCTATTCCATGCAGGAACCTTGTCCATCCTCCAGGCGAGGCCCCGATATCCAGCGCATTCCCTTTCAATTCTCCAAGTTCGAACTCGTCGAACGCCTCAGCAATCTTTAGCTCTGCTCTGCTTATCTTGCTCTCGCGGATTGCCTTGTAATGTCTATCAGGATCTATGAATCCCTTCTTAAGGCCCTCATAATCAGCATATCCGCAATAGCATTCCATGTCAAACAAGACGCAATAGATGAACTGTTTCGGTGAGACTATGTCAACTGCATACCCCATGCCTTCCAGCCTGCTGCCAAGATTTACCTCTATATCCTTTGCGGAGTAGAATGTTTTGCTGTTTATGTCAACGCATTCAATTCTTGCTCCAATTTCCTTATTGAAGCCCAATCCTGCCATATTCTCGAATATGGAATCAAGATATGCCGCTTCGCTTATCGTCCCATGCGATTGCATCCTGAAAGTGCTATAGATAAAGATAGGGTTTTCCTTATCCAGCCTCATGACGACATCCCGATCTCCAGACTCGAAGAGAAGATAACCTACGCTCTTCTTCAAGATTCTTGCATCCGGAACCAGCTTCTTTATCTCTTTTTCATTGCTCTCCCCGAATATCCTAGAGACAACAGAGAAATAGAGCACCGTCATACACCAGCGTCACTAGAAAACTCCTTTCTCACGCATCCTATCGTATACTCGAATAGGCGATTCTTTCCGTCTGCAAAAGCCTGCGTGAGATCTTCGCCTCTTTTTTCAATGACAATTACCTTATCTAAATGAATCGATGCAAACCTCGCTGTCCCGCTCTCGAATTTTTCCGATTCCAATATTTTCCTAAAGATAGCTTTTGTATCTCTTTCGCCTATATGATTTGTGGAAACCGCATTGGATAAATAGATAAAATATCGTCCATTCTCGTTTATCCTTTTAAGATATTCAAGTATGTCCATGCATTCAAGGCCGATTGATACGTCATTGGTTATTACTGGCTTTGTTATGTTTACCGACAAGAAATCTAAAGTCTCTCTAGGTGTCAAGGCCTCTATCCCCCGTTCCGATAGAATCCTCTGGTATCTCCTCTCATTCTTTGTATTGTGCTTCCTTACAAGGTATGCAAAATTGTGGAGCTGATTGATATCGATGTCCAATAGGACTATTGATTTTAAATGGTTTCCACGCAACAGCCGGCTGAGGATGAAAAGGTTCTGCGTACCTCCGCCGCATATTCCGATATATCCGTCAAACCTGTCAGCTTTATATCCGTCTAAGAATGCTACAGCATCCTTGCTATATATCTCGTTTGATGTTGGGTATCTGGGCAGTACAATGCAACTTCTGTAGTTGCGCTCCCTGGTCTCTCTGTTTGGTGAGTATACCCCATTTCTTGCTACCTCTGCAATGTCAGCATCAGAGCTCTTCAATATTATCGTCAGGAAATCACACTTTTGATTAGTTCCCAGCGTATTTAAACATTATTGTCGGTTTGTTTATTGGAGCTAGTGCGCAGTTCTAGAAAGGGCTTCGTAGGGAACTTTTAAATGGCTTCATATGGATTATTCTTTACTGCTGAGGGGGGATATTGGAAAAGCGCATGGAGTTTAGTGCCAATAGATTATTGGAGGCTGCTCAAAACATCTTCAGAAGCGCGCAAAGAAAAAGAGAACTTGAAGAGAGAGAACGGACACGTCTTCTATCCCTGCCGCAAAAACTTATCGAAGGGATGACAGAAAACATAGTCGGAAGAGAGATAGAAGCCCGTCTGATCACAATCGCGCTTATTACAAAGGAGCATGTGGCTTTTATAGGAGAACCAGGAATATCAAAGAGCGAACTGGCCAGGAATGCCGCAAATCTTATCAATGCAAACGTCTTCGTCACAACTGTAACGCCTGACACACGGCCGGAGGAGATATTGGGGCACCTGGACATACCGTCACTTAGACGGGGCAGGTACAAGCACATAACGAAGAGAAGATTGCCTGAAGCCGAGATTGCGCTTCTTGACGAAGTCTTCAATGCCAATTCGCTTGTTCTGAAGGCCCTACTCACGCTGATAAACGAGAGGATAATAGATACCGGATATGCATCTTATCCTGCGCCATTGAGGACTTTGATATGCGCCAGCAACCAGGGGCCATCAGATAAAGAGCTGATGTCTTTCTACGATAGGATATTATTGAGATACTTTCCTGACGCAGTGCCAAAATATCTGTGGGGAGACCTCCTTAGAGTGACATGGGAAAAAGAATTCTCCAGAAAGAAGAAGAAAGAACCAATCATCACTATAAGTGACCTTGACAAACTCTATGGTATGCTAGAGAGCGTAGACGTATCGAAAGTTTCAGACAGGCTCATATCCCTCTTTGAGGTATTTGAGAGGCAGAAGCTCCACATGGTGGACAGAAGGAAAGGCAAGATACTGAAGATTGTAGCCGCAAACGCGCTTCTTAATGGAAGGATGGAGGCAAGGGAGGAAGACCTGATGGTCCTGTCTTATATGTCCTTGAACAGCAAGGAGGCGTTCGAATATGTGACAAAGACGCTGGCCGCGGAACTGCAAGTGCCGTCATGGTACATGCGGGAAATAACCAATGTATCAAAGAGCATAAGCTTTTCACTCTTAAGGGCAGGAAAGGGCTTGCTGACCCCTTCCGACGTAGATTTCCTCAAAAAAGACCTTGAGACTGCAAAGAACAGGGTAAACGATATGAAACTTAAATGCGAGAACGAAGAGGTAAACGCATGCGCGAGGCGCGTAATCAATGCAATCGAGATAATAAGCAGCTCTCCCGACGGCCTAACTCAGGAATGCATAAACAAAGCCAGCGCTGCGCTTACTGAACAGAACAAAGAGCATGAAGATGTAGCCTGATCGCTAATGGTCGCATGTCACACAAGAAACAGAAAGGGCAGATCAAACCTGATTTAAGCGCACTCAAGCGGGAAGAATATTTCGCCAATACCCGCGGAAACAAGAACGACTCGATAGTCGAAGGTCTGGACATAAACGATCCAGTAACGAATTACAGGATAACAAAGATAAAGAATTTGCTTGAGCAGGTCCATGGCAATAGCGCGGAAAGGAAGCTTATCACCGGCATATTCGGATGCATGTACCTTGCATCGCCTGCAATAGTGGAGACTGATCAAGACGTGAAAGGCAAAGCCTATGCAAAGGCGCTCAAGGCCATACTCGAATCGCCTAATTTCAGGCGTCTTAGGGAACGCACCATAGCCGACCCGGAGATGAGCATGAAGATGGCATCGGATTTTATAGTAAAACTTATGCAGAATCTGGAAGATTCTTCCGCTAGCGATAACACTAAGGATAGGATGGCTTCTCCAAAGCTTGAGAAGATGCTTAATGGAAGTTCGGAAAGCGCAGACCTTGATTCATCTACAAAAGAGGTCTTGGAAAATGTTGTCGAGAAAAGTGTAGAGGAGACGCTAGAGAACGCGGAGGGAGAAAAATATGTGCGGCCAAATTACGGGGAGAGGCCCGGCAAGCAGGGGAGTAATGTGAGTTTCGAGCAGAGTATAAATGAGATACTCGAGCTCTCGAAGAGAACAGAGGTAAGAGCTGTCGTAGAGACACTTAACAGCCTTTTGGAGAGAAAACAGGGAGATGGGAGGCAGAAAGACAGGTATGACGAAAAGATGACAGGATATGAGACAGGTTCTGATATGGAGCGGATTGTCGCCTCTGAGCTCGCACTTCCAGATGAGATGTTCTACCTGAAATTCGCGGAGGGAGGGCTAATGATGTACAAAAGAGAGGGCAAGAGGAGAAACAAGCTCCCTATCTACATACTAATAGACAAATCCGGCAGCATGAAAAGCATGAACAAGATAAAATGGGCAAAGGCAGTTGCCTTGGCCTTCCACAAAGAGGCAATGAATGCGAATCGCGATTTTATGCTCAGATTCTTCGATTCACTTGCGACCAAACGCATAAACCTGTCCAACAACACGGACGCCATAACCGAGCATGAGGGCATAAAGAAGATGGCAGGGGTAAAGCCGGAGGGAGCGACATCGATATCTACGGCTATAAATGTGGCATGCAGTGACATAAAGAACCTGAATCCTGGCGTTACTGCAAACGTGATAATAATAACAGATGGTGGGGATACATTCAACGTAGAAGCCCTTAGCGCCTTGCTTAAGGATGCGAACATAGACCTAATATCGGTCATGATATCGGAAGAGAACGAGGCTCTGATGAAGATATCAAAGAGATATTTCAGGATTGAGAGGGACGAATACGACCGCTTAATAGCGGTAGACAAAACAGGCAAATAGAGGTTCACAACGGTAGTCGAATGGGTATAAAGCAATATCTAGAAAGTCGCAAGAAGAAAGAGAAGATCTACAGCAGCGACATCGAGAAGCTTCAAGCCTTAACGAAAGAACTCAGGCGCGAGGAATGGTTCAAAGGAATGTTTGAAAGCAGTATCATATTCAACGTATTCCTTCTTCCGTATGCCCAGAGGATTGCGCCTCACCACAATTATGCCTCTCTATTCGCGTTTTTCTTTGCTGAAACGATGTTCGACATCTATTTTAGGAATAGGCACAAGAAAGCAGCAGATAGATTGGGTTCGGAGATTACCGATATGCAGAAAAGGCTGGCAAGCACTCTAAGAAAGGAAGGAGAAGCAAAGTGAATGAACAGAAAATTCATGTAAAAGCAAATTATATATAATCAATCAAAGTTATTATAATATATAACTTTGGTGTATTCATGAAAGAACTTCCGATTTTGTCTTCAAACCATTCTACTATGGATTAGAATACGCACTTACGATACATAAACTATTGACCCAGATGCCCAATCTTGCAGTAATCACATCGACTAAAGCTAAACCAGGGATTCGCGACCTCATGGGCACGAGGGCGATAATAATGGGAATATCAAAAATAGAGTATATGAAATATAAGGGCATTTTTGTGCCCGTGTTCGATGTTGAGAAGACCCTAATCGATTTTGCATATTGCAAAATAGTCCTGAGCAAGGAAGATCTCGGCTCCCTGATAAGAGCCATAGACAAAAGAAAACCCAATAAGTACCTGAAGAGATGCAGAAAGGCTTTAAACGCTCTGTACGAAATTACTGCAATAAATTAGAAAATCCAACATAATCTTAGATAAACGTTTTAATAGATGGTTTAAGAATCTCGAAAAGA
>JAJYVZ010000040.1 GCA_021791725.1 Microcaldota archaeon
GTTGTCCTCGGTCATAGTCAACAGCGCGCAGTTCGCGTCAAGCGTGGGCCTTGTCCTCCTTGGATACGGAGTGGATGGAGCGGTAGCAGGGGTCTTTGTGGGGTATCTTTTCGGCATGTTATACGCTGCATCGCAGCTCTTCGGGAATGCCGTGAAAGGACGTGCGTTAAGGATAGCAAAGCCGGATCTCTCGTTCATGAAGAGCGTGCTGCGCTTCTCGCTTCCCCTAGCGGTCAACAATTTCCTTAATATCGGCATGCAGAACTTCTCCATACTTGTCCTAAGCGTATACGCGACAACCGTAATGGTAGGAAACTATGGCGCGTCGTTTACAGGCTTCGGCGCGCTGCTTGTCATATACGGCACGATAACTACCGTGCTCATACCGAACATATCCACCGCGCTGATAGGGAGGAACAGGAAGGATGCGGACACGATGTTCCACAAGATGCTTTTGTATTCGATGATAATCTCGCTGCCGCTTGTAATCATAACCGGCGTATTCTCAAGACAGATAGTGGACCTGCTCATATCAAGCAGGTACGCCATGGCCCCGGAATATCTTACTCTCATGTCAGGCGGAATAGTGGTCAACCTTGTGGCAATATACATAACCAGCTTCTTCGTTGCCAAGAACAAGGTGTATACGGTTTTGAAGTACTCTCTCATATCGACTGCGGCAGAGGTTGTCGTCCTCTTCGCCCTCACGCCAGGTTTGAAGGCCGTGGGCGCCATAATCGCGACGTTCTACGTCGGGAACCTGCTTGACGACTACATGTTCATAAGAGGCGCAAGGAGGATGTTTGGGATAAAGGTGAGGCTGGGGAAGGTAGCTTCGCTGCTTGCCTCCGGCGCGGCGGTAGCGCTGCTGCTCTGGCTCACCATGCTCTCAGGCAGCGATGCAGTTGAGGTCATTCTTGGAGCTGCGATACTTGCGCTTGGATATCCGCTGGCGCTGCTTGCCACAGGAATTATAGACAGGGAGCTGGTTGCCGACATGAAGAGGATAACGAAGAACATAACTGCGCTGAACTGGATCTCCAGGTTCCTCGTAAGGTACCTTAGCGTGTTCTCGGAGGATATAGGGGGTGGCGCCTGATGAGGCAGGATTACGCAAGCAATTCCGTAATGGAGCTTGGAATAAAGTCAGGAGGCATAGCATCTTTCGTGTTCATGGGGAAGGTAGTCTCGGTCATCATAGGAGGGATAACTTTCATAATAGTTGCAAGGATGCTTGGCGCATCGAACTACGGGCTTTATACGCTGGCGCTTGGCGTGTCTGGATTCTTTGGGGCATTCGCCAGCATAAGCGTGGGGCCTTACTTCAGCAAGTACATACCGGAGATGGCTGCGGCCAGGAGGGAACGGGAGATAAGCGGAATACTCGGCGCGGGAATACTCCTTCTGTTAGTCTTCGCTGTCGCCCTCACGCTGATAGGCATAGAGGCAAGCGGCATAATAGAGAGCGTAATCTTCCACGCGACAGGCAGCACAGACCTGATAATAGCTGCAATGTCAAGCATACTGGCTTCCATATTCTTCGGCAACTTCTACACGATACTCGTAAGCTTCGGGGACGGAACAAATGCTGCGATATCGTCGATGATAAATGCGGTGGTGCAGGCGGTATTCAGCATAAGCCTCGTATACTACGGGTTCGGGGCGTTCGGGGCTGTGGTCGGGTATGCGATGGGCCTGTTTATAGGCATGATATATTCGCTGATCTTCATACTCAAGAGCAGCAGGATAAGCTTCGGCATCAGGAGCATTAAGCGTAGGATGCGCGACATTCTCTCCTTCTCCACGCCGCTGACCGTCGCCGGCGTATTCAACAGCCTTGTTGGCAACTTCTCTGTGCTCTTCCTTGGCGCCATCCTGGCGCCCAGCGTCATCCCTTCGATCGGTTCGTATGGCGTGGCCTCGAAGATAGGCAACCTCATAGACATAATAATAGGCTCGATAAGCGCGGTGCTTGTGCCGATGTTCGCCTCGGCGTTGACCAACAGGGAGATGAGCAAGAAGATAGACAAGTTATACAGCTATTCGATATACTTCGGCTTCCTCTTCACCACTCCTTTCATAGTCTACCTTTCCGTGTTCTCGGGGCAGCTGGTAGACGTGCTCTTCACCTCGAGCTATGCCTCCGCCCCGTTCTACATAATAATAACAGGGGTGAGCATACTTGTGGGCATAGTGGGCATGGCTGGCGGCGAGCTCGCCATAAGCGTAGGCGACGTGAGGAAGGTCTTCGTTTATTCCGTGATAGTCACGGTAGCCCAGCTGATATCGATCCTGACGCTCGTGCCAGCCTACGGCGCTGAAGGCCTGATAGTCTCGATGCTGCTGGTGCCTGGAGTGATAACCGACATACTGTACATAAGGTACGTGGGGAAGAGCCTCATGCTTAAAGTTGATTACAACATCATAGGCATACTGACATCGAACGCTGCGCTTGTCGCAGTGCTCCTTGGGGTGGGCGCCCTTGGCGCATCTCCGGCGGTTGAGCTTGCGATAGGGATCTTGGCGCTGGCAGTGCTCTACCCGATCCTGCTTTCGCTAACAGGATCGATAAAGAGGGACGACGCAGTGCTGCTCTACAAGGTCGGGAAGAACATACCGGTTGTCGGAATAGTTATAGATTATATGATGCTCTACATAAACAGGCTAATAAGGTAGTTTCTTGGATTATAGTGACCTGACGATAGTCATACCGACCCTGAACGAGGAAGAATCGATAGGAAGGCTCATATCGAAGCTGACGGGCAGCTACGACGGCATAAGGGTAATAGTGTCTGACGACGGTTCAGATGACGGTACAGAGAGGGTAGTGGACAGGCTGTCGAGAAGGAACGGGAACGTGAAGTTTCTTGACAGGAGCAAAAGGCCGGATAAGGGGCTTACGGCAAGCGCGATAGAAGGGATACTTGATGCGAAGACAAAGTATGTGATAGTCATGGATGCGGATCTGCAGCATCCGCCGCAGACAGTAGGGAGGATAAAGAGAGGGTTGGATTCGGGAAACGGCGTGGTTGTTGCGGTAAGGAAAAGCGTGACGGGCTGGCAGCTGTACAGGAGGATAGTGTCAAGATCGCTGATCTTGGTGGGCTATGCCGTGCTCCTGGCAGGCAGGAGGGAGAGGTGCGGGGACATATTCTCCGGATTCTTCGGCGTTGACAGGAAGCTCTTCTCAAAGGTATACGGCAGGAACAGGAACAGGTTTGTCGGCGAAGGATACAAGATACTATTCGATCTTCTCAAGTGCATAGACAGGGGCAGCGTGAAGGTGTCTGAGGTCCCGTACGCGTTTCACGTCAGGGAAGCAGGCTCCTCGAAGGCCGGCGTGCGCCAGGCCGCTGCGCTGCTGAGATCTTTCCTCTCCTGAAAAGACATGCACGCGCTTACGAAACTCTTGAAGAGCGGCGAGGGGCTTCCGGGCCGGCTCTTGAACTCCGGATGCGCCTGTGTGCCTATCCCGAAGCCCTCTCCCCATTCCACGATCTCGACTAGGCTGTCGTCAGGGGATACGCCGGATATGACGAGGCCGTTGTCCTGAAGCACTTTCCTGTACTCGTTGTTCAGTTCGTACCTGTGCCTGTGCCTCTCCTCTATGTTGCTTGACTGGTATGCCTTGAACGCCATAGTGCCTGCATTTCTTATTACGCATGCGTATGACCCAAGCCGCATGCTGCCGCCCTTTTCCTTAAGGCCGCGCTGCTCCGGCATTAGGTCTACGACGTTGTGTTTTGCGTTGCCGTCGAATTCGGTGGAGTTTGCGCCGTCCAGCCCGCACACGTTGCGTGCGAACTCTATGACCATAAGCTGAAGCCCAAGGCACAGTCCCAGATACGGCACCTTGCCGAGCCTTGCGTACTTTATCGCTTTTATCTTTCCTTCCACCCCGCGCTTTCCGAATCCCCCAGGCACTATTATCCCGTCGAATCCTGACAGCACTTTTGCTATTCCTTCGTCGTCAAGGTCGTCAAGGCCAGACGAATCGAGCCACGCGATATTGGGCCTTGCTCCGAAGATTGCAGCCGCATGGACCACCGCCTCCTTGACGCTTACGTAGGTGTCGTCCGTGCCGGTGTACTTTCCTACTGCCGCTATGTTTATCGTTTTTGCCGGATTGAGTATCTTGTCTACGTTGCCCCTGAACTTCTCAAGCGCTGCGTTGTCCATGCCGCGCTCTTCGAGGCCAAGGTCCTTGAGCAGCATCTTGTCAAAATTCTGTGCAAGGAGCTGAAGCGGGAGCTCATATATGCTCTTTGTGTTAGAGTCGTTTATTATACGCTCTTGCGTAAGATTGGTGAACAGCGCAAGCTTCTCCTTGGTCTTCTCCTTTATGCGGCCGCTGCACCTGCACACGAGGAAGTCCGGCCTTATCCCAAGCTGCATAAGCGTCCTGAACGCGAGCTGCGTGGGCTTTGTCTTCTGCTCACCGGAGTTGGTCGGCAGGTATGTGAGGTTGACGAATACCACCTTGCGCTTGAGCGCGAGCTGCCTCATCGCCTCTATGAAGTAGCCGTTCTCCAGGTCTCCGACCGTGCCCCCGACCTCTATGACAAGTACGTCAATCTTCTTCTCCTCCGAGACATTCTCAATCCACCTTACTATCTCGCCGGTCAGATGCGGTATGATCTGCACGTCCTCGCCAAGATAATCGCCCGTCCTCTCCTTGGATATGACCTTGCTGAATATCTTGCCTCCGGTTATGGAAAGGTCTCCGGTCAGGTCCCTGCCCAGGAACCTCTCGTACATCCCGAAGTCCATGTCGACCTCGCTCCTGTCGTTCAGCACGAACACCTCCCCATGCTGGTACGGGTTCATTGTTCCCGCGTCCATGTTCAGGTAGCCGTCGAACTTGAGGGGAAGTGCCCTGTAGTTGTAGAGATCGAGCAGCTTGAGTATCGATGATGTGACTACGCCCTTGCCTAGCCCGCTCATTAGCGAACCTAGCACCACAACGAATCTTGTCTGCATGAGAAGGAATGCCAAGAAATATTTAAAACCCTTTCAAGGCAACGCGGGAATTTTGATAAATGGCAATGCATAGCTGCATTACCCCTTCTTCACCGTGAATGTGCCGGCAGGAAGCGCCTGCATTATTTCATCGATGTTCTTGTATTCGAGTATCTTTGAGATGAACTTTGCCGCGTCTGACTTCTTGACGTTTCCAGGGGTTATAAGCACACTGCTTATGCCTAATCTCTCGCACGTGGTCTTCGGGGCAATGTTTAGCTTTTTTGTTCCTGCTCCTACGCCTTCCTTTATAAATGCGCATAGCTCAAGCCGCACGTCCTTGAACCATTCCCTCTCGCCGCTAAGGAGGAAGCTGCCTGTGCTTAGCGATCCCTTCTGCGTGGACTTGCTTACACTGTTCCTCGCTAGCGAGTAGACAGTGGCCGAAGCGCTCTGCTCCCATGCCCTGGAATGGCATGCGGCGAACTGTGCCGCTTCTTCTTTTATCCTCCTATCCTTCCCTGCGCCGCCCTTGAGTATGACTACAGATGCCCCGAACACGTCGGCATGAAAGAAAAGATCGCTGTCCTCGAAGTGCCTTCCCACGAGTATCTCGTTCTGCCTGGCATCCCTTCCGCCTATCGCAAGAGAGCCGTCGCTTGCGAAGAACCACCTGAACCGCTCGTACCACTCCTTCTCGGTTATCTCCCTTATCCTGCTTCTCTCGGTTTCCTTCTTCACGGTTTCCTTTCTCTCACGCAGCTTCTTCTCAAGCTCTTTTATCGATTCCACTGCCCCCGCTATCTTCTTCCTGGCCTTCTTTGACTTTTCGAAATACCCATTCGCGTTCTCCTGAGCCGATCTGGAAATGTCTATGATTATATGCATCTGCCCGCCGCAAGGATTAGACTATGAATCCGAGTATTGTTGATATCACGTAGCCCATGATGCCAAGTATAAGTATTCCAGCTATCACTATCTTCAGCGTCCTCCTGAAGCCCTCGGGCGTGGGCTTGTAGCTCATGCTCAGCGTGTGCTTCGACTCAGTATAGAAGTTCTTTACTTTTTTGTGCGGCTCGAATTTCATGAATCTCCCTTACGGCCTTCTCTCTTCAGCTTCTCCGTTCTCTCCATGAATGCCTTTAATCTTTCAATCACGGATTTTCTTAGCGCATGGTCGTTTTCGTTATACGTTGTCTTTGACATGGGCTTTGCGCCTTCTGTCGGGTTTTCAGTGTTCAACTCGGAGAATCTGGAAAAATTTGCTATCACTAATTCTGGAGCAATCCTCACGGTTATGTCTTTTGCAAGCCTTGCTGTTATTCCTTTCAGGTACTTCCTGTCGTTCCCTAGCAGGGATGCGTTCTCTTTGTCGTTCTGCTTTGGCGCGCCCATCTCTTCTATCATCTCCCTGAAGAATATTGCGGAGCTTACCGCCTCGTACGCAAGCAGGTATTTGTTTGCGGCCCTCTGCGCATTAGGCGATTTTGGAAGATCCGGGTTTGGCGCATATGGCCCGGAATGCCTCCATGTGTCCCTGCTGATGCCCTCTATCTCTTCCAGCTTCCTTGCCGCATATTCTTCCGATCTTTTGGCGGTCATGTTAAGCACGAAGGGCAGCATCGACGACAGGCTTAGGATGCGGTTTGCAACCTGGAACTCGAGGGCCGCATGCAGGCCTATGATCATGTAAACTGAGTAGCCATTTAGCGACTGCATGTCCTTTGTCTCGGCAGTTGGGTCTGTCTTCCTTTTCTTCTCGTCGTCGACTATCCCAGATATGCATTCTTTTATGTTTCTGTCCATTATATAGAACGCAAGATCCGCAAGTTTGTCGCCCTTGTATCTTTCTCCCTGGTAGGCGGCGGTACATGCAATCATCGCTTCTATGCCCTTCCCTCTTTGGTCCAGGTCCATTACGCCTCTTGCGAACTCTTCGAAAGAGGTCTGGCTTTGCTCTCTGTTTTCCATCTTATCCTTTTGATATTTATTCACGTCAACATTTTTATAGATGAATCTCCGCACGCTCAGAACAGGTCTATGCATGAGAACATGACAGGGAGGATTATCGTGGCGTCGCCGTCTATGGTCACATATTCCGCGTTTTCCTTTACCTTTCCCCATGAAACCGCTTCGGTGAGCCTGGCGCCTGAAAGGCTGCCATCGTACTGCGATGCTGTGGTCACGTACACGGCATAGTCAAGGCCGCCCTTGAACTGGTTCCACCATATGACATGGTGCTTGCTTATGCCACCGCCGATCATGAACGCTCCTGTCTTCTTGTTGTCGAAGGAGATGTTGCTGAGCTCGAGCTCGTCCTTGATGAGGTTGAGCTTTAGGTCGTGGTCCTGCGAGAATATCGTGAGCTGCGTGCCGAAAGCGCCGTCGAGTATGCCTGGGCAGTATATTGGCACATTGTGCAGATATGCCTGCCTCATTATCGAACCGTCGTCGTTTATCCGCTTTCCGAATTCCCTTATGATCTCTGATGCGCTGTACTCCGTCTTTCCGGGATTTGCCTTGAGTATATCCTTTATTATCGTGCGGAACGCGTTCTCCACTTCCAGGCCGTATTCGTTTTTCTCTATGAATACGTTTCCCAGCCTGTACACGCCTATCTTATGCAGTGCGGTGTCATCGGATTCGAAGCTGCCGACATTGTACCTTCCGCCTGACGCCCTTGCAAGGTCGTGGTCAAGGGTACCGCATGTGGTTATTATCGCATCAAAGTGCTTTACTGATCCCGCGAGGACGCCCCTCAGCCCGGTAGAGACTATGTCTCCAGGGAATGAGAGGAAGTTAAATGATTCCCTGTCATTTAGCATGCGTTCGGTTATGTGTATGCCGTTTACCATGTGCTGCCCTGAGAAGCCGCCCATGTTCTCCATTTCCTTTATCAGGCCCCTGACGCTCATTCCCTTTTTTATCCTTATGTCCCTTACAGGCCTTCGCAGTATGTCTTTCTTTTTGTACATGATGAGAACAGATAGGTGTAAAGATATAAAAAAGCGCGTCTGCGTTCGCGCGCTCGTCCTTATTCTATCAGTTTGCCTGCCATGCCAGGCAGGATTTGGTTCTTGAAGAGCACCTTCTCGCTTTCGGGCAGGGAGTTCACCTCCTTGAAAACCGCGGACAGCACAGAAAGCATTATCCTCTTGCTATCTGCGGCAGGAGCCCTTACGGCACTCATAAGTTCTTCCTTCAAGCTTATAGCGTCAAGCACGCTCTCCCTGTTTGTCTTTGTTGCCATGGTGGTCGCCACTTTAACATAATGCCGTAGATTCTGAGGGTTCTCGTGGGCTCAGAATATACAGCAATATATGGTTGCGATGAAAAGGGATAAAAACAAACCCAGAGAATCCCAATACTGGAAGTTTCGCAAAGCAGCACAATTCCAATAAACGGGTTTTTATCCTTTTTCATAGGATAATATCGAGAGGATTTTCAATGGTAGAGACATTATCGCCTGATGACGAAGAGCTGCTTAATTTCATAGAGTCGGCAAAACCGAAGATATACGTGGTCGGAGCCGGAGGCAGCGGATCCAATACCGTGACAAGGATGGCGGAGATGAACATACCTGACGTTGGCTTAATAGCCGCAAACACCGACGCGCCGCATCTTGCGAGAACGAGGTCAAACCGAAAGATACTTCTGGGCAAGAAATTGACAAGGGGACTAGGCGCGGGAAGCGATCCTAAGCTTGGTGAGGATGCTGCGCATGAGAGCAAAGAAGAGATAAAGCACTTGCTCAGCGACGCGCAGCTCGTGTTCGTGACCTGCGGGCTTGGCGGAGGCACAGGAACCGGGTCCGCCCCGGTCATAGCCCACAACGCCAGGGAGATGGGAGCGCTTACGGTTGCAATAGTCACGCTGC
>JAJYVZ010000041.1 GCA_021791725.1 Microcaldota archaeon
CGCATTGAGAATCCCGTCGGACCCGTTTATAAATATGTGTGTTGGAATGGCAAGGAAAAAAAGCAAGAAAGAGGAGCCGGAGCTGCTGATAAAACCTGTTGGCAGGCTAGGGGGCCTTGACAACATACACGTATCACTGGTCGCGCTGATAGCCATACTGATCGCCATGCTTCTTGTCGTATCATACTCAAAGCCCCAGGTAATAGGAGCCCCAAACGCGACCAACGCCGCAAATTCGTCATCAAACAGTTCGGCAATCCTGCAGCCTATACACACCGAGCAGCAAGTCCTGTCATACGCCAGCAGGGTGCTGGCAAGCTACAACTACGTCAAGAGCTACAGCTCCATACTTCCGTATTTCTCGGACATCAGGAACGCCACCGCCTACTATATCCCGCAGACCAAGGAATGGTACGTGTCTGTGCCGGCGCACCTTCCCGGGCAGAATAGGACGGCGCACTATTCCCTTCTGGTATACGACAGCAACCTTACCGCGCAGACTGCTTTCTCGCAGACCCCGCTTCCGTCGCAGGTGCTCAATGATGAAGTAGTGGCTGACGGCGTCATAAAGCTTTACGGCAAGTATGCATGCCCTGCCAGCAACCAGACCAGTATCTTCTGGTTCATCGACCCCTACGGCCCGGGAGTCGTCACCAGCCTGGAGAACATAACCGGCATCGAGGCAAGATACGGAAACAGGGTGAACATAACGGTCAAGATACTCTCCGGATACTACACCAACGTCATCGCAAACAGCTATGGAATGCCAAACGCCCAGGAGCTTGGAAAGTATCTGTTCTGCACGTCAAAACAGAAGAACTTCAGCGTGTTCGCGCAGAACATTGAATCGGCTTACGGGTCTTCTTACATGTCAGGGCAGCTTCTGCGCACCATAGCCAACTACTCAAGGCTCAACGTTACAGAACTGAATGCATGCATATCCAACTCCACAGCGACGCTGAACGAGCAGGCCCTCCTTGCCCAATACTACAACGTGACCTCGACCCCAATCGCCATAGTGAATTGCGAATACGAGGCGCTGCCGCAGACTGTGGACTCTGCGCTCTGCTACTCTAATCCGTCATTCTGCCGAAGGCCATAAGCCTGGAGCGCTTCAGTAATCCGTCATATCCCTCCTGTTATGTTGCTGAATATCCCTCCCATCACGATTGACACTCCGAAGTATATGACGAATGCGAGCACTATGAATGCAGGCGCGTACTTTATCCCGCTGGTTATGTTGCCTGTCTGTATCGCCGACACTATGAACGCGCAGAAAGCCGATATTATCAGTATCGCTGCGAACGCGAAGTTAGTGTAGTCGCTAAGATTTATCTGCGGCGGGTTGGGTTTCAGGAAGCTGACGCCCTGTGTTGGCAGAGCCCCGCCAGGGTATTCGGACTGTATGCCCTGCCATACGGTGCCTGTTATATTTATCATCTGCGCGGTTAAGGCGTAAAGCGTCGGGGCGCCTATCAGCGCAGCAAAGACTATGAAGAGCGTGTACATGAACAGCTGGCTTGATATCTCCTTCTGGATCATCTGCTGGTTTCTGACATCCTTTGATACCTGGTTCAGAAGGTCCACTATGCCTCCTCCGTACTGTATAGACTCTGTTATAAGCCTTATCGTGTGCTTGAGCTGCGTAGACCTGTATTTTTCGGCTAGGGAATTAAGCGCATTCTCTATCGTTTCCCCAGAATAAACCTGCTCGCTTACGGCTTTCACGTCGTTGCTGAAGTACTTGAATTCGGGCCTTGAGGAAAGCGTCAGGGCCTTGTCAAGCGGCACCCCGCTCCTCACGTTTGCCGCAGTGAGCTGCAGGTAATCAGGAAGTATCTCCTCTACGAACGTCTTCCTCTTCTCTATCTGGAACTCGAGTATCAAATACAGTATGCCGACGTAAAGCCCACCGACGAAGAGGCCGATTATGGCCGCGAAGACAACGAAGAAGTGGAATGCAAGGTAAAGCACGTACGACGTGCCTATGAGTAAGAGGAACGCGCCTATTATCATTATAGAGAAGAAGGTGTCCACCTTCATCTTGCTGCCTGCAAGGTCCAGTTCCCTTGAGATCAGGCGCACTACGCTCCTTGACACAAGGCTTTCCCACGATATCGTTACCATTTGTTAACACCATTACACAGTAAAGCTCGGCCTCGAGCCTGATATAAGGTTGAGGAATATGAACTGCATTAAGAATACGCCTATGCCAACGAAGATAAGCACTGTCGGGGTAACCGTGAATATGTTGACGAAAGTGGTCAATATCGTGGCCACGGCTATTCCCATGCTGGGCAGTATTATGCCGAATATCATGTAGAACATGGATATCGCGTTGAGCCTCTGCCCATATCTTCTCAGCTCTATAACCCTGTCCTGCTGCACCTCCTCGACAACTCCCTGCAGCGTGTTTACCACGTCAGCCCCGGATTTTACGCTCACGTATGCCTGGAGCATTATCTTCTTGAAAGTCTTCGAGGAGCTCTTCCTGCTTATCTCGTCCATAGCGTCTTCTATGGGCGAACCCAGCTGCACCAACGCTATCACCTTTGCGAACTCCTTGCTCGCTGCGCCATAGCCGGTGCTTACCGCAACCATGGCATTGTACAGGGGCATGCCCGACCTCATGCTTACGACCAGGTTCCTGGCGGCGAAAAGTATGTCCTTCTCTATATCCCTGCCTATTCCCCTGGTTCTCGCTATCGGATAATTTATGAAAGTGTTGAATAATATCTGGAACATTGCAACACCTATAAGGACAGGGAAGATTATGTACGTCGGAGGGAACCCGTAGAGGATTACTGCCAGAGAGAAAACTACGATTATCAGTGCAGTGACAATGGCTGCCGAGAAGAACATCCTCCGTACGAAGCTGTAAAGGTCGTTCTTCATGCCGAGCTCGCGCATGGACGTCTCGAGATCCCTTCTCCCTATTGCGGTCTTCTCTATATAATTCTCGAATGCGCTCTTCTTTGCGGTTCCGGTCTGCACTGCCTGCCGCTGCGCCTCTTTCTGTTGCTGCTGCACGCCCTGCGCAGGCGCTGCGGCTGGGTCCTCCGGCCCGTATATGGGCCTTGACTTTATCTTTATGAACAGGAATTTTTTGGGTTTGGTAAAGCCGACTATCCGCCTGCCCGCCTCTCCAGCCCTCTCCTCAGCCATAAACATCATTTCCCAGCTTCCCTAAGTTTTCCCCTGACATCATTTAATCTTCTGTCCCTAAGGCTTATAAGCGGTCCCTTTGCAGCGTCATTCTCCGCGCCGCCCTTCGAAGCGGCGTACAGTTTATTCACCTCGTCCCTTATCGTATCCAGCTGCTCTTTTGTGAATACCCCGGAGTCAATGCCTTCGGATATCTTCTCTAGTTCCGAGATCTGGTCATTGAGAGACAGATTCGCCAGCACGCCCCTTTTCCTAAAACGGCTGCTTATGCGTTCTATGTCTCTGCCTGCCAGCTTTTCGATGCCCATCACCGCACTGCGTATATCCTGCGCTGCGCGCCAGGTCCCGGCGTCGCTCTTTCCCGCTCTAATCTCAGCCGCGCCTTCTCTGCCAATAGACGGCGCATTCAGCCGCCCGGTTTCCTCGGCAGCAGGCCGCGGAGCAGTAACCTTCTCCAAATTTTCTATGCTGCTGACCACTCCTATTGCCTTTGAATAGTCTACGGCCGCAACCGGAATCCGGTTCTTTATGGCTCCACTTATGCTTATATCCAATTCACCGTCTTTTCTCTCTGCGTCCGCGCTGGCCTCTATCTCCTCTATCGCCTTTACGCTCTCCTCGTACGTCGACATCATCTCATTCTTTTTTTGCGAACTGCGTTTCCGAATATGGCGCATTATCCTCTACTATCTGCAAGATCTTGCTCTTGTCCTTGTAGTAGCTTGCGATTACGTTGCCTACGGTGTTTACGTCGAATATCTTGTTGTTGGTTATCCAGTCAAGAACCTTCCCTTTCTCCGTCAGTTCATCGGTTATCTCGCTCTTCGTGTATCCGCCATATAATGCTATCTGGTCGAACAGCCGTATCGAGTCGCTGACCTGCATGAAACCATCTCCTTTCAGGTTCCATCTGTACATGACGTTTGCATCTCCGGAATTGAGCATCTCCCCAAACTCCAATATCCTCCTTATTCCAAGCCTCCTGTTCCTTATCAGCGTGACTATGCCTCCTATAGCGTTCATCATTATCTTTGGTATGCCTATCGGCGGATTGGTCATTCTTATGACCGTATCCTGCGCGTCGTCAGCATGAACTGTGCCGTACACCGCATGTCCCGTATGTATCGCCTCGAACAGCGTCTCAGCGTCCTTCTCCCTCCTTATCTCTCCAACGAGCATGACGTCGGGTCTCTGCCTGAGCGCATTGACCATGAGGTCATACAGCGTAATCTCTCCCTTTCCCTCGGGGTTAGGCTGGCGCGTGAGCATCGGTATCCACTGCAGGTAATCCGGCAGCGTCAGTTCTCTTGTTTCCTCTATCGATATTACCCTTCTGTTGCCTGGTATGAATATGCTTATGGCATTCAGAAAACTGGTCTTTCCGCTAGCAGTGCCTCCGGATATAAGCGTGCTTATCTCGTTCTGGACGCACATCCATATAAGCGACGCCATTCCTGTCGAGACCGTCTTGTTGCTTATCAGCGCAGATATGGTCCACGGATTCTTGCTGAACTTCCTTATAGTTATGGTGTTGCCTACCTGCGATATCGGAAAGAGCGTGGCGTTTACTCTTGAACCGTCTGTTAGTTCCGCATCCATCAACGGCTGCAGGTTCGTTATCTGCCTGCCAACCCTCCTGCCTATCTGTTCGGCGTTGTTGTAGATGGTTGCATCGTCAGGCATTATCACGTTCGTCTCGCACCATCCGTACTTCTTATGAAAGACCCATACGGGCTTCCTTCCTCCGTTGACTACTATCTCTTCCAGGTTGTCGTCCGCAAGCGGGCCTTCCAAGTCCCCAAGGCCTATCATTATGTTTATTATATACGCTATGAGCACGCCCTTTGTACCGCTCTCTGTGCCTGGAAGGTATTTGTCTATCAGCAGCACCGAAGCGTCGGCATATTTCCTTTTCAGCTCGTCAGCATATTTCCTGTCCTCTATCCTGTTCAGGTCTATGGGCACCAGCGTGAGCAGTTCTGATCGGAGAGACATTATGAGCAGCCTGGTAGCATTCCCTATCCCCTTTACACTGACCTCGTATATGGGGGCGAATCCGCCCGAATCGTATATCCTGATGTCTATTGCAAGCCCGTTAGCATCCAGCCTGTACTGCTCAAACTCCTTTATCTCTCCATCCACCATCAATCACGGCTTAAGTAGTTTCTCAGTATCGTCATTTATCGACTGCACGCCGCCCTCAAGCTTCTCGAGCTGCTTGGACGCATTCCTCTCGGATTCCTCTGCGTCCTCCATCTTCTTTGCGTTTGCCATAGTCTCCTCGGTTCCCATGCTCTCTATCGCCCTGAGCGCAGCGCCTATCTCGTCGAACTGCGCGGCTATCTGCTCGCGCTCCTTCCTGGCGTTCTCCACCGCATCGCTTATCTCCTTGAGCTTCTTGTCTATCTGCCCGATCTCGCCGAACGTCTCCCTGTGCTTGTCGAGTATGCCATTGAGCTCGCGGTTCTTCTTCTCTGCAACGGCATACATCTTGTCCACATCTTCCTTCGTCTTTGCCACAGAGTCCAGTATCTTGTCTCTCTGCGCGTTAACATTCTTCACCATCCTAACAGCATCCTTCCTGTAATTCTCCTTGAGCCTGTTTCCCTCAGCAAGCTTGCGGGTTTCTTCTGAGAGTATATCCTCAAGCATCTTTACCTCGTCGCTTATCCTCTTTAGCATCGCATAGAACTCTCGCTCCCTGTTCCTAGAATCTTCGTAAAAAGACTTTCGTATCCCCCTGATCTCCTCCCTTGCAAGGGTCATCTTCTCTCCAAGATCCGATATTATCTTCCTGGAGTCCTCTATCTCGGTGCCTATGGTCTGAATTTCGCCGACCTTGCTTATCGCCACGCCCATGTCCTTGGCTATCTTCTCGTTTATCTTGTCTATGTAATCCTTGTATCTCTTTATGCCCTCGAAACTCTTGTTCGACCTCTTCTGCAGCGCGTCAAGCTCGTCAAGGCTCTTCTTTATTCCGCCTGCATTTGCCTTGAAGGCCTTCTCTGCGTCTGCGACGAACCTGCCAAGAGATGCAATGTTCACCTCAAGCTGATTGAGAATGGTCTCCTTCGACCCTATCTGCGACATGAGCGTTGTGCCCTTAACCTCAGTATAACTCTTGAACGACCGTATCTCCTCCTTCCCGAGCACCATCGGAGATACGAATATCTTTCCAAGCTTGTTGTTTATCCTGACTATGCCTGCGCTCTCAAGTATTGCTGCCCAGTGCTCGACTATCCTCGAATCGGTATGGAACACGCCGGCAAGGGTCTGAAGGTCAGTCTCCCCATGCTCCTTGACATATGCTGCCAGTGCATCGATGCCTGTCGTCGCCAGATTTTCAGCCATCCTAACCCATAGGGTATGAAATTCAAAGAATTTAAACCATCGCTTTTTAAAGGCGGATTTTTATGCATCGTCGCAAAAGATGCAAAAGCGTCATCGCCCATTGCCAAAGTATTCCGCAAACTTCCTGAAAGCCATGGCCCTGTGCGATATCCTGTTCTTCTCTTCTACGCTCAGTTCGGAGAATGCCTTGTCATACCCGTCGGGCATGAAGATCGGATCGAAGCCGAAGGCCCTTCCCCCGTGCACGGCCTCTGCTATGCTTCCGTCAGAGGTGCCTTCGAACAGCTGCACCACGCCCCTGTCCACATAGCACACTGCCGTCTTGAAATAAGCGCTTCTATCCTCTATGCCCTTCATGAGAGTAAGTATCCCCTCGGGCCCTATCGTGTGCAGGGCCTGCGCGGCATACGATCCTGGAAATCCCTTGAGCGCCTTTATGAAGAACCCTGTGTCCTCGAGTATCAGCGGCACGTTTAGGGCCGAATGCGCAAGTATCCCTCCGGCCCTGGCTATGTCTGAAGGGTCATCGGCCTGCAACTCCACCTTAGAGTAGTTTATCCAGTTGACCTTTATGCCGTATTCCTTTGCAATATCCGCAATCTCCTCCACCTTGTACCCGTTGCTGCTTAACATGTTTATCTCCAGCGCCATGCCACTACCAAAACCAATCTATTTCTATCAGCTAAGTATATAAATTTTCAAATAAAAGAATAATAATGGGAAAAGATCCGATAGGCACCTACAGAAAGGCGGCACTCCGGTTCATCAGGGACCACGACAACTTCTCGCTCCTGTATCATAACGACACTGACGGCATAGTGAGCGCCTTCTTCATCACGAAAACCCTGAGGTCACTTGGAAAGAAGATCTCTGAATCTATGCCCATGGATTACTCCGATTTCGAGAAAAGGCGCATGCCAAGGCTAACAAAAGACGTCATAACCTGCGACATAGGGGCAAGCGGTATGAACCTTAGCAAGACCCTGCGCGGAAAGAACATTCTCGTAATAGACCATCACGAATTGGTGCCGCCAAGAAAATTTCTCTTGATAAACCCAAAAGCGTGGGGCGATTTCAGATATACCCCATGCTCCCTTCTTACGTACCTTCTTTTCGGGGATTACGCCGAAGGCTATGCATGGCTCTCGGCAGTGGGTACCGTGGCAGATGCCGGCGCCAAGGACAACAAAAAGTTCGTGAAGAACGCAGCGAAGACGTGCGGAATTGGAATGGGCAAGGATCAATACATGTGGGATACCGATTTCGGCAAAGCGGCCGGCATGATAAACTCGATGACCGTATTGCACGGGAAGAAGGGATCCAGAAAGGCATTGTCCATACTTCTGGGTTCAGAGTCGATAGACGAGGTATTAAAGGAAAATGTACTGGTCAGGGCATATAAGACTACCAACAGGGAAATAACTTCCATATTAAAGGATTTCAGGAAACGCCACGAAGACATAGATGGCAAGATATACATTTACGAGCTCAATCCAAAGGATGACAATTACAATTCCACCATGGCGACCATATTGGGCCTGAAGAAAGAATTCAGCAGAAAAATAATAGTGATGATGGTAAAAGACAGAGGAACGAAGAACATGAGGGTAAGTCTGCGGGCAAACGGCGTCGGCAAAGGTGCAAGTCTGCCAAAAGCGCTGGAAAAGGTATTCGACAAGATGGACGGGCAAGGGGGAGGCCACAACAAGGCCGCCGGGGCAACTATAAAGGCAAAAGACAAGGAAAAATTCAAGGCCCTTCTGGTAAAATACCTAAAAGAACAGATATGACTGGCGAATGTATGCGATATGAGGAATGCCACGCTGCAAAGCAGCGAGATATTGGAAACTTTTAAAAAATCTCCGAAAGCAACTCAAAGTTGTTCTAATGATACCGCGCACCACGAAATATTTGTGCATAAGCCTCGCTATCCAATTTTCTTAGCAAGTTCTTCCTTTTGCGTATTATAAATTCATAGCGGGAAAACTCCTATCTTTTAGATAGGAGATGAAAGCGAAGAATGTGAAAAAAAGTATATAAATCTTAATAGTATAATAGATATGGTCGTCATGAAAACTGCATATAAGTATC
>JAJYVZ010000042.1 GCA_021791725.1 Microcaldota archaeon
GCAAGGAAGGCGGTTGCCGAAGAAGCAGGAACTATATGGGTGGAATCATGACGACCAATCATAGCCACTCTGGAAGCTCCCAACCTTCAGTTGGGAGAGGATGTCACATTCTATGAAATCCCCAAAACCATGACGAAAATGAACATAACTGCAGAGCGCATAAACGCGGCAAAAAATAAGAGAAACCATGCAGTAATCACCGCATTCGAGAGCATGGGAGAGGCTTATTGGGAAGCCCTTAAGGATAGTCTAAGAAGAACAGAGGGCAGCGGTGATCAGATGAAGATAAGTACCAGAGCAGCCATTCCTTTCTCAGAATCGCTTAAAGGCAAGAAATTTACACTTGATCCACTGGAGCTAGTATCAATATGGTCTAGGATAATGGAAACGTTCCCAAACACCGAATCTTGCAATATGCGCGGAGTGTACCCAAAATACAACATATCCACAGCGATCGCATGTGCATATGGTACGCAGAACATAGATTCAGAAGAATGGAAAAACCTGTTCAAAAAGATAACGTCGTCTGGAATTGGTCCCTTTATAAGCCTAACAAATAACGACACCAAGAATGCGTCAATATTCGCAGAGAAGATCGGCGACATACGTGAGAGCCTGAAGACGCTCCACGCTTTCTATACCAGAGACAGAACGGGTTACACATTCATGCGCCTTGCGCGTTCTGGAGATGCAGATGCTGATAGAATACTTAGTGAACAACAGTACGCTAAACAAAAATGCAATGATGAGCTTCTTGAAACGCTTCATGAAAACTGGGGAAATGGGATAGTTTTCCTTTACGTGCCTGTAACGCGCAAGTAAAGGACGAAGTTGATCACTGCCTTTCCAATATCCTCCCGGCAAGCTTCTTCAGTTCATCCATGTTTGCCTTTGGGCCCAGATGTGTAGATATGAATCCCTCGTACTTCGGATAGGTCTTTATCTCAGTGCTCCATTTTTCTTCGAACTTTCTGCTAAGTCCGTGCAGCGGGTAAAGCTTCACGTGCACATGGTCTATCCCCATGCCCTCCATGACCATCGCAACCCTTTTCACATCAAGTCCCTTCTCGAGCATCTTCGCCACCTTCTTGGAAGCCATCATGAGCCTTGCATAAGCAGCATCATCCATGTCAAACGCGTCTGATCCATAGTGCCTCTTTGGCATCACAAGCGTCATGCCTTCTGTATTCGGATTTATGTCAAGTATGGCAATGAATTCATCGTCTTCCCACACCTTTGCGGAACCTATCTTCCCGCTTGCGATCATGCAGAATATGTCCTCTTTTCTCTCTGGATCCATGGAATTTACCGCATATATTCTCACTGTCGTATTTAAATAATTAGCAGGAAAATCCCCACTCATGTCCGAAGCCAAGAACTCCAACAAGATACTGTCGATACTCGTGCTCGGAACGCTAATGAGCGCACTGGACGGGACCGTGGTGCTGCTTGCACTGCCATCGCTCACAAGCGATCTGAACACAAACCTTGTGGCGTCAATATGGATAATACTATCTTACATACTAGTCACGGCAGTAGCTACAACGCAGTTAGGCAGGATAGGAGACATATTCGGAAGGAGCAGGATGTTCAATCTCGGTTTCGTGATATTTACCGTAGGTTCAGCCCTGTGCGGCCTTGCCCCGAACATAAACTATCTGAATCTCTTCAGGATTATACAGGCCGTTGGGGGTTCGCTCCTGGCCGCGACCAGCGGCGCGATAATAGCGGACACGTTCGAGGCGAACAAAAGGGGCCATGCGTTCGGCTATCTTGCCGTTGGATGGAGCGCAGGAGCAATGCTGGGCATAGTGCTTGGCGGAGTGCTCACAACATTCTTCGGATGGAGATACATATTCTACATAAACATACCAATAGGGATAATAGCCGTGTTCCTTGGCCTTAAATATATTAAGGACAATCCAACCATATCTGCCAAATTAGACATAGTCGGCATGCTCCTTATGGGCACCGGCCTTGTATCGCTATCTCTTGGCGCAGTGGATTTCGCATCCCAGGGCTATGCAATTTCCAACGAGGCACTTGTCGCTTTTGGTGTTGCGCTCCTGGCAGTCTTCCTGTTCTGGGAGAAAAAAGCCAGGTCACCAATACTCCACCTTCAGGCTTTCAAGAACCGCGTACTCACCGCGTCTATCCTGGCCTCATTGTTCCAGAGCCTAGGGTACTTCTCTGTCACGTTCATACTCATAATGTACTTGCAGGGAATACGCGGCCTCAATCCGCTTGATGCGTCGCTACTCCTCATACCTGGCTATATAGTATCGAGTTTCGTAGGGCCGTACATGGGCAAACTGTCGGATAAGATTGGCGCAAGGACAATTGCAACTGTCGGAATACTGCTAATGTGCATAGCTGTCACCGTTTACCTCACCCTTACTACAACAACCTCACTATACGTGATAGTGGCTGCAACCGTAATATCAGGTTTCGGAATCTCCATGTTCTTCCCTGCAAACAACAGCGCAGTAATGTCCAATACCGAAGAGGGTCATTACGGAAGCATATCCGGACTGCTGCGCACTACGGCCAACATAGGCACCATAGGTAGCTACGTGTTGCTTCTAACTGCAGCCACCGCAGGGATCTCAAGGAATGTCGCATTTCAGGTATTCGTAGGCACATCGAACCTTATAGGCGGAGTGTCATCGTCATTCCTTGCCGGGCTGAAGACTGCGCTTTACCTCTGCCTCTTTTTCCTTGTAATTGCCGGAATACTCTCGGCGCTAAGGGGAAAGGAGAACAGGGACGGCATAGCACGCAAGCAGAGGAGATGACACACCAAGGTTAGGGCGCATCCATCTCTCTCAGTATGGCAGAGAGCGAGAAGATCGGCAGTCCGACTGCATTGTAATAATCTCCGCGTATCCATTCCACAAGCGCAGCGCCCCGAAGGTCTTCTCGTTCTCGACATCGGCCCCTGCGCTAAAGGCTTTATGTTTCTTGGAATGATAATTGAAGAGGATTTCCGCAATCTGGCTCCTCTCCGCATTGCTTCTGCAGATGAACAAGACATTCATGATAAAAACACGGCAAATAACCATATAAAAAATATCCCTGGCACTTTGCCAACAAACCGCATGCATGCGCAATCAATGGGAAAGTTCGTAATTGCTCAATATTGTGTGGCGTTTTGGCCGGTTCGATTGTTGCTTACGGCGAGAAGACTTCCTGAATTTCTGGTTTTACCACAAGTTATTGAGCAAGTACGAAAGTTCTTAAGCGTTGAAAAAAGAAACTGATTATGCGATTCGTGATTGCACTAGGAGGGAACGCCCTTGAAGGAAACTACGCGAGCCTGAAGAAGATATCCTCTGTTATATATTCTCTGTGGAAGAAAGGAAATTCTATCCTAATAACCCACGGCAATGGGCCGCAAGTCGGGGAATTGGCAGAGGTTGAAAGCAAAAGCCTTGCCATACTAACCGCGCAGACCCAGGCTGAGATCGGTGTGAAAATAAAGAACACGTTAGAGGAGAATTTTGTGCTCAAGGCGCGTGGCAACAACCCTCCAAAAGTGGCAATCGTAATCTCGGAGGTCCTGGTTGATAGGAATGACACTGCATTCAGGAATCCAACCAAGCCTGTTGGGAGGTTCTACAGAAAGGAGGAAGCGATAAAGCACGCGCGGAAGGGCATATCCTTCAGGAAATTCGAGAACGGATACAGGAGAATCGTGGCATCGCCGATTCCCAAGGACATAATAGATGCCGACATAATAAAGTCGCTGGCAGAGCAGAGATACATAGTCATAGCGGTCGGCGGAGGCGGAATAGCCGTAAGCAGAAGAGGCAAACTGCTGCCATTCGAAGAAGCGGTGATAGACAAGGATTATGCCTCCTTCCTGCTTGCCAAGGCAACGAGAGCCGACTCCCTCGTAATACTCACCACGACAAACGGCGCATACACGAATTTCAAGAAGAAGGGTCAAAGGATGATTAGGGAAATAAGCGTAAAAGAAGCAAAGGTCCTTATGAAAAGCGGGGAATTCGGCATAGGCACGATGCAGCCGAAAGTCGACGCATGCATAAGGTTTGTGGAATGGTCTGGGAAGAAAGCAATAATAGGCAACCTTGACGATCCCATCTCTGCAATAAACGGAAAAGGCTGCACGGTAATAAGCGCGTAATGTCAGGCTTTCTTTATCGCCTGTATAACATCCGTTATTCCTGCCATGGTCTTTATCGAAGAATCGTCGAAGCAGGTTCTGCTCGTTTTGAAGTTTTTCTCCAGGTTGTCTATTACATTGGAAAGCGGAACAGAAGGCACACCAAGGTACCTTGTTATTTTTGGTATGGAATAGAAGAAAGGCGTCTCAACCTCATTATAGATGGCACTGAGCAGCTTTAACGAATGTCTCTCAAGCCTGCCATCTCCCATAACTATCATTCTCTTTACAAGTTCCTTGTCATTTAACTTACCCATCCACATCGGCCCTGAAAGAACCATCTTTGATCTGCAGAAGCTGCATTCTTCGCCAAAGTGAGAGAGATTGCCGTAAGCGTAATCGAAGTTGTGACATTTCGCGCAACTCTGCGCTATGCCGGAATTCCTAAGCGATTCCGAAGCCACACTCGCTCCGTTTCTCAAACGCACAACGGCCCTCATGTAGTGCATGTCAGCGACGGAGAGCATCGGCTCAATTCCAAAATCGAACTCCGCGGCGTTCCTTGCGATGTAATTCAGAAGTATGCGCAATCCTGCCTCGTGGCACAGCTCATTATGCATCGGCTCGGCCCAATAATTCTTCATGCACGCCTGTTTCCTTGCGCCGCACAGCACTGCCGTGTCTGTAGCCGTCGCCATGAGTATTGTGCCGTCGCGACTTATCCTCATGGCATCGTACACAAACCCCGCAGGCGTGCCGAACGGGTCTATATCTATTACGTCGAACCTGTCCTTGCACGTGTTCGCGAAGTGCTGGAACGGCTGGTTTATCACCGTTCCATTGGTTCTGTTCGCCTTCAAGTTCCTTGCTATCAAGTCTACTGCTTCTTTCTTCACATCAAGGAAAACGACATCTTTCAGACCCGCTTCCTTGATGTACCTTATGCCCCGCACTCCTGTCGCGGCTGTGCAGTCAATGCCTCTCATGCCATTTGCTCCGGTCGCCTGCAGCAACAGCGAAGACACATCCCGTAGCTGCTTCATCTTCGGGTTGAAGAACACGTTGGCGTTCAGCGCTATTCCGGCTTCGCCTTCCTTAAATCTCTGCATGCAATCCTTCTACTCTATCATATGCTTGATCTTGAGTATTGCGTCGAGGAGGCCGTGCGCGTAGGAGATGCAGGAAAATGCAGTGTCCATCTCGCCTTTCTTAAGCCAACTCTTACAGTCGCTTGCATACATCTTCGAGAGTTCGACTATCTCATTTTCCTCTTCGCTAAGCTCTGCCTTGTCTGCTCTTTTTATGCTGTCATCGAACTTCTTGATGTCTGCTTCTATCCTGTCGCTCAGGCTCCTCATGAGACCAAGCATAGTATGAAGGTGCTTCTTTATATATTTTGATGGTTTAATAGACACAGGAGAAGCATGGCGACAATGGCGTGGGATGAAGACACAGACAACCACATAACAAAGATAGACGCCAAGATCGGGGACAGGTACAATCTGTCATTGAGGGTGGTACTATCAAATCCGGATGAGTATGGCGCAAGCGCAGAGAACAAAGCCGTTGTAAAGAAGATAAAGAACGAGGTAAATACGTATTTTGACGGGGTGCTCTCAAATCTCAAGGGAGAGCAGGCAGAATTCGACGCAGAGCTAAAGAGGATAACCGATCTTTACGACAAGATTGATACGGTAATAGGCAACTCCGCAAAAGCCTCAAACGTACCGTACACAGTGCCCATAATGGTAAGCCGCGACGTCGCGAAAGACGAGATAATAACTATAAACGAATACGACGACACTATAGAACCGTTGGTCAAGAAGCTTGCAGAGCGCTCCATCTATATTGCAGACCTCTCCACAAACTACCGCGACTATATAATAGGGTTCTGGCTCTTTGCTGGCGATAAAAACATCGCACTGGCGATAGCGCCGCCTCCCAGCATAATACTGTCGCTAGAGGCAAGCAGGGGCGAAATAACCAGAAGGCTCGACCAGATAATAGGGCCAGAAGCGTAATCGTAATCAAGATCTGATCTTATGAAGGCAATAGTGATAACCGGTACCCCGGGAACCGGAAAGACAGAACTCTCAAAGAGACTCAAGCGCACATATCCGAAATCTATAATCATAGACGCGAACAGGCTCATAATCAAGAACAAGCTTTATTCTGGCAGCGACAGATACGGGGCAAAGATTGCGAACCTTAAAGGCCTTCAGAAACTGGTAAACGGCATAATCGCAAGGAACAGGAAGAACAATCTTCTGATCCTTGAAGGGCATCTCCTTTGCGACATCAAAGTAAAGGGCGCAATTGCAATAGTCCTGCGGGAGCACCTCAAAACCTTGCTGAAAAGAATGATGCGGAGAGGATACGCTCATGGAAAGATAAGGGATAACATAGTGAGTGAAGCCATAGACTACTGCGGTGAGGCAGCATCAAAGAATTATGAAAAGACCTACGAAGCAATGTTGAGCGACAGAGATTCTACAGCATACATCGAAAGGCTGATAGAGAAAGGGTATGCGGAGATAAAGAGGATAAATATGATGGAGGAGCTTCTCGACGAGAGATTATGCATGGAGATAAAGCTGTTCCACTGAAGTTACTTTCTTAATCTGAGATAATTCGTATCGTCAAACACAAGCGCAAGGGCTGCGATAAGCACAACCATGTCCCGTATTATGATGTCGCTAAATCCAGATTCATACCACAAAGACGCTATTATGCTTATCATTACAAGCACGGCTAACATGGCAGATATCCTAAGATACGTGCCTGTCAGTATGCCAAGTCCTATGATTAGCAGAAGGAGGCCGTGGAGGTTAATGAACAGCGAAGGGCTGACCATCTGTGCTATCGGCTTTGGCACGAAGGCTATCCAGTACGATGGCTGCACAATCTCCCATATTCCAAAGCTCACGAAGATAAGTGCTACGCCAATCCGCAGAAGTACATGCCTTATCTTGTCGTTCTCCATCAAATCCTACGCGTACTGCTTATGGGGGCACGACATACCACAATCCAAGAATCCCCTCTCCATTGGTCTGGCCTGCGGCGGTGTCCCCGCTGTAATAATAGAGCGGATGTCCCTTGTAAGCCAGCTGTTCTGTTCCGTCAGTTCTGGCAAAGGAGCTGAAATCAGATGCGTTGAGCGAGCTTGGAAGAACGAGAGCAGACGCTGAACCATGCACAGGATGCCATATTGTGGCGCATTCCTGATAGCATGAACTGTTCCCAGTTCCTACAGGGTCCTTTTTATACATATACACCGACCATCCGGTGCTGTTGACTATGTGGCTGCCTACCGCAGGGCTTGAAGCTGCATAGAAAGTATAGCTGCCTGCGCTTGAAGATACGTTTGTGCCTGAAGAGTTCGAGATCGTTGTGCTGGCTGAGCTTTGGGCAGTCGAGTTCCGGAGCACGCTGCTTGTTGTCTGTGCCGTGGTCAAAGAGCTGCTTGATGGCGCGCTGCCGCTTCCCATTGACAGAAATGCGGCTACGACCACTATCACCAACACTACTATTATTGCCCCTCCAATAATCTTGACGTTCATGCAAATTCCTGATTAATAGTGTCCAGCTTA
>JAJYVZ010000043.1 GCA_021791725.1 Microcaldota archaeon
TCTATGCTATATTCATTTGGTAGGGTTATTACTATTTTGCATGCGGTTTTGCAACTCTGTTAATCTCCTTGCATATTACATCAGGATAACGTAAATGTTCCAACACTTCGCTTGCTATTAAAGTATCGAAAGTGTTATCTGAAAAGTGAAGAATTTTATCGTCGTCAAGGTTCTGCCTTATGAATTTTTTGAACTTTATTTCAGGTTTGTTTATGTCTATTCCGGTATAATCTTTTGTCTTGCCTTTCCAATATAAAAAATCATTACCACATCCAAGTTCCAATGTTTTCCCCCAGCCTTTACCTATAAAATTTATTATTGCATTTGCCTTTTCAATTCCGCAATAATTTGGGGAGAATGCTGCCATTAATTACACCTTTTCAACAACCGTTTACCCGATTTACTAAGAAATTACGTAATGTCTCTAGATTATTTTCTTATGCATATGCAGCTAAACATTTAAAACCGTGTCGAGTAATGGCAGAGTAGGCTTTATTTACAAAATTTTACAATCCATTTGAGTCATGCAGTCTCTTCCTCGACCCTAGCCTTCTTCTGCATCCTGTACATTGATATTATCTCATTTGTAGTGGTGGCCTCCTCTGCACCCTTGTCCTTCCTTATGCCGTCGCTGACCAGCCTAGGGAACCTGAGAGCGTAGCCCTGCTCCTCGTCACTCTCATAGCTCTCCTTGCCGCATGTGTGCATGGGCGATCTCGTTATCTCGTCTGCCCTCACGGTGACGACATACTTTGGATTGATCCAGAAGTCTGGCTCCGCTAGCGATGCCACTCGCACAGGTTTTGACCTTACTTTTTCCCTGCTCAGCAGTTCCTGGAGGTCGGACATCTGCCTCTCCGTAAATCCTGTGCCTATCTTTGTAAGGGTCTCGAACATGTCCTTCTTATCGTTGAAGACTGCTGCAAGCAGGCCGCCGAATTTGAATTCTGCCCTAGTACCCCTTCCCAGATAGTATCCTACTATCACCAGGTCCACAGTGTCTGAGAGCTCGCCTTTGTAGCTTCGCTTTAGCTTTATCCAGCTGAACTTCCTTGCCCCTGCTATGTATTTTGAATCTAAATCCTTTGCCACTATGCCCTCAAGCCCCTTAGATATCGCGTTGTTGAAGTACTTGTCAAGGGCAGTCGGGGTCGTCACTGTCTTTTTGTCGGCAAGTATTATCGTGTTGTTCTTCTTTATGATCTTCTCGAGCCGATCAACCCTTTCGCGGTAAGGTTTGCCTATATATTCTGTGCCATCAGCATATAGGAGATCGAACGCGAATAGCGATATCGGTATCTCCTCGCTCTTCGCTTCTATGCCGTGTTTCCTCTTTCTCTGTATGGTCTCCTGGAACGGGAGAAACTCCTCAGAGACCGGATTGTATGATATTGCCTCTCCTTCAAGTATTGCCTTGTCAGCATCAACGTATTCAAGCGCAGCCTTAACCAGTTCAGGGAACATTGGGGTTAGGCGCTCAAGGTTCCTTGAAAATATCTCCACCTTCTTCGCCTTCTTGTCCATGTGTACCTGCGCCCTCAGCCCGTCGTACTTGCTCTCCACAGAGCACTTTCCGTGCATCTTTTCCAGTATCTCTTCTGCCGTAGGAAGGCGCTCTGCAAGTGCAGGCCTGTAGGGATTGAATAATGATATGCGGAAGTTCTCTATGCCTATCTTTCCGCTTTTAAGCAAGGTGTAGCCTACCTTTCCCATGTCGCTGCATATGTTGTAAGCGGCTTCAAGCTCGCCCTTGAACTCTCTGCCTCCGGTAGACATCTTTGACAGCGCCTCGAGTATCGTTGCATCTCCCACGCCAAGGCGCAGCGTCCCAAGGGCGAACCTTATAACGTATCTTGCCTCAAGCGGGCTTGAAGCGGCCAGTACTCCTGAGAGCATCTTTATCTTTGTGTCCTGGCTTCCTTGGCCAGACGTAAGTGCTATCTTGTGCATTGTATCGAAGACTTCCCTGACGGTGAACTTCTTCTTGCTCATCCTGCTGAGCTTCCCCTTCGCAGCGAATGTCTCTGCAGCAGACCCCATATCCCCGCTCTTCTTGTACGCTTTGCGCACTTCATCCTTTGTGTACCCGTACGATAACGCTATGGCGTTCTCGGCAAACTTCTCCGCTATCCCAGTCTCTATTCCTTCGAAGGGCGGGGCGAGTATCCCCTGCGTCATGTAGATTGTCTCTTTTATGTCGTCCTCGTCCGTCTTCTTGAGAAGCTCCGTAAGTATGTCTATCATAGCAAGCCTTGACGATACCCCCTCCAATTTTCCGTAGTACTCAGCAAGGGCCTCGAAAAACATGCTACCAAGAGTATTCTGGGGGATTACGTATAAATAACTTCAATGGGTATGGTCTTGAGTTTGTTATGGAGATAGAAGGGCTGAATATAGGGCTGTCGGAAAATGTGTACGAGCCTGCAGAAGATACGCTGATGTGCATAGAGCTGATATCCGAGTATCTGGATTCTGCCGGAAGAGAATTAAGGGTGCTCGATATCGGGACCGGGACAGGAACGTTGGGCCTGTTTGCGGCCAAGAATAAAAAAGTTGCGGAGGTGTGTTTTACAGACATAAACGGTGAGGCACTACGGCTTGCAGAGCAGAACTATGAGAGGAACAAAAAGGATATAGATGCGGAATGCAGGTTCCTCCAATGCGACATGTTCCAGAAAATAGAAGGCCGGTTCGACCTGATAATATTCAACGTTCCGTACCTGAGGCACGATTCTGAAGAGGAAGAGAACGAACTATCCAAGGCGTGGGATGGCGAGGACAGCGGGGTGGAGATCTCCCTGCGGCTGATGGCGGAGTCAAAGCATTTTCTTAACGGCAATGGCGCACTCATACTTACCGCGAGTTCGCTGTCTGACATTGAGAGATTGGAGAAGGCGATAAAAGAATCGGAGTTCATGATGAAGAGGCATAGGAAGAAGCACATATTCTTCGAGGATATCTTCGCATATCTCTTAGAAGCGGAATAGTTTTTGTATGGTTGCTTTCATATGGAGTCTGCTACGGCCCTGCCGACTTCAGAGCATCTTCTCTTCCCTCCAAGATCGTAGGTCTTCATTCCACCCTCCAGCGACTTTTCCACTGCCTTCTGTACATCTTCTGCAGCTCCCTTATACCCCATCCATTCCAGCATCATCTTCACGGAAAGTATCGTGGCTATGGGGTTTACCTTGTTCTGCCCCGCGTATTTTGGCGCAGAGCCGTGGATGGGCTCGAACATCGCAAACTTCTCCCCGATGTTGGCCGATGGCGCTACGCCTACCCCGCCCACGAGCATCGCGGCCTCGTCCGACAGTATGTCACCGAACAGGTTCTCTGTCACTATTACGTCGTAGAGCTCAGGGTTCTTTATCAGCCACTGCGCCATGGCATCAACATGCGCGTCGTCTATCTTCACGCCCTTGTAATTCTTGCCCTGCTTCTCTATGCTTGATCTCAGCAGCGCGTCTGACTCCTTTAGTATGTTACCCTTGTGGACTATCGTGAGGTGCCTCTTCCTTGCCTCGGCAAGGTTCAGTGCAAACTTCCCTATCCTTTCGCTTGCCCGCTTTGTTATTACCCTGAATGCTATTGCGACATCCTCGTTCACCCTGAAGTCAAGGCCGGAGTACAGACCCTCTGTATTCTCCCTTACTATCACCAGGTCTATGCTTTTTTTTATGCCCTCCACAGTCGGAAGGGATTTGACGGGCCTGACGTTCGCGTAGAGGTCGAAGATCTTCCTTATCTTCACAGCCGCGCTTGTCTCGGAGTTCGATCCCTCCGGAGTAGTCATGGGCCCCTTAAGCGCGCAGTCGCTCTTCTTTAGCATGCGCACGGTCTCTTCGGGCAGGTTCGTTCCGTACCTGCTTATGCAGTTGAGTCCTGCGTCCCCAAACTCCGTCTCGATCTCTATATTGTGTTTTTTCTTCACGGCGTTCAGGACCAGGAGTGCCGCACTGACTACCTCCGACCCTACCCCGTCTCCCGGAAGCACCGCAACGTGCCACGACTTTCTATTTTGTCTCTTCATTTTATCATCTGCCGGCCATGATCCTCTTAAGCACATAGTTCAGTATGCCTCCGGCCCTGAAGTATTCGAGTTCTATCTCTGTATCTATCCTGCAGAGCAGCTCGGCGCTTGCCTCCTCCCCGTTCTTTTTCGTATACCTCATCTTCACCTTTGACCTTGAGCCCAATGACGAATCGATCTCTATGCTTACGCTCTTCGACGTGTCTATGCCGAGCTTATTGGCATCTTCCCCAGCACCGAACTGCAGCGGCACTATGCCCATTCCAACAAGGTTGCTCCTGTGTATCCTCTCGAAGCTCTTCGCTATCACCGCTTTTATCCCAAGAAGTCTCGGGCCTTTTGCAGCCCAGTCCCTCGAACTGCCGGATCCGTATTCCGCTCCGCCTATCACCACAACAGGCACCTTCTCTCTCTTGTACTTCATGGCAGCTTCGTATATCGGCATCTTCCTCATGCTCGGATAGTGGATGGTGAATCCTCCTTCCTCGCCACCGAGCATCATGTTCTTTATACGGTTGTTTGCGAACGTTCCGCGCACCATTACCTCGTGGTTACCCCTTCTCGAGCCGTAAGTGTTGAAGTCCTCTTTCTTGACTCCCATTCCCAGAAGGTACTTTCCTGCCGGCGTGTCTGCGCCGATCTCGCCTGCAGGGGAGATGTGATCAGTCGATATTGAATCGCCGAACAGGGCAAGCACCCTTGCGCCTCTTATCGGATTTATGGCCTCGCCCGCATACGGCTCAAGGTCTTCGAAGAACGGAGGGAGCAGAATGTACGTGCTCTTCCCGTCCCATTCGTACATGCTGCCCTTTGCGCTCCTCAGGCCGTTCCAATAAGGGTTGACCTCGTATATGCCCTTGCCGTACTCCTTCCTGAACATCCTCTCGCTGACCGTTTTTCCTACAATCCTGTCTACTTCCTTCTGCGAAGGCCATATGTCCCTGAGGTAGACGGGCTTCCCGTCCTTTCCTTTTCCTAGAGGCTCCTTTGTCAGGTCCTTGAGCACTGTTCCCGATATCGCAAACGCAACAAGGAGAGGCGGCGACATAAGGTAGTTGGCCCTGACGTCCCTGTGTATCCTTGCCTCGTAGTTCCTGTTTCCGGACAGAACCGATGCGACAGCAAGTCCGTTCCTGTTTATGGCGTCGCTCTGCCCCTCTATCAGAGGGCCGCTGTTCCCTATGCACGTTATGCATCCGAATCCCACAAGTCCGAACCCCAGCCTTTCAAGATATTTCATGAGCCCTGCCTTCTCTAGATACCTGACGACCACTCTTGACCCGGGTCCCATGCTTGTCTTTACCTTCCTTGTATCGACCTTGAGCCCCTTCTCTACGGCCTTTTTGGCCAGAAGCCCTGCGGCTACCATGACTGAAGGGTTGCTGGTGTTCGTGCAGCTGGTTATAGATGATATCACCACGTCCCCGTCCGATAATGTCGCTTCGTATCCGTCTTCGTACCTTATCCTTACGCTCTTTATCGCACTATGGAGAGGCGCATCCTTTATCCTGCCGTTCTCTGCTGCCATGCTCTCTGCAGACCATCTGGTGTAGTCCTTGCTGCTAAGTTTATGCCCGTCTCGCGCCTTGGCAGTGCCAACTGTGAACGTCTTAATGAAATTTTCCCTTATGCCGCGCAGAGGAATCTGCTGCTTCGGCTGACTTGGGCCTGAGACGCTGGGCTCTATGCTTCTCAGGTCGACATCTAGTATGTCGCTGTATCTGACTTTTCTGTAATCTATGTCGAACATCTTTTGTGCCGTCATATACCTTTTTATAAGTTCTATCTGCTCCTCATCCCTTCCTGTGCCCTTCATGTACCTGAGCGTTTCGTTGTCTGTTGGGAATACCGATACTGTGGCGCCGTACTCGGGGCACATGTTCGAGAGCGTAGCCCTGTCTGGGAGTGAGAGATTTTTCACGCCTTCGCCGAAGAATTCCACGAACATATTCACCACTCCCTTCTCCCTAAGTAGCCTTGTGAGGGTCAGTGCGAAGTCCGTGGCAGTCACTCCGTCCCTAAGCCTTCCCTTGAGCCTTACTCCTAGGACCTTTGGCATTGCGAATGATATGGGCTGGCCGAGCATTGCGGCCTCGGCCTCTATCCCGCCGACTCCGAATCCCACTATCCCCAACGCATCTACCATCGTGGTGTGCGAGTCCGTGCCAACAAGAGTGTCAGGAAATGCAATCTGTTTATTACCTTCTTTCTTTACGGCCACGCAAGTTGCAAGGCATTCGAGATTTACCTGGTGGCAGATGCCTGCAGACGGAGGGAAGACCCTGAAGTTGTTGAACGCGCCGCTAGCCCACTTCAGAAGCTTGTAACGCTCCGTATTCCTCTCCATCTCCTTCTTCTGATTTGTCTGTATGGCGTTCCTAGCGTTGAAAGAGTCTACCTGCACCGAATGGTCTATTATCAAGTCGACCGGTATCTCCGGCTGTATTGACCCTGGAGAGCTTTTCTTCCCTGCCAGGTACTGCCTCATTGCGCCGAGGTCTACGACAGCAGGAACGCCGGTGAAGTCCTGCATGAGTATCCTTGATACCTTGAAAGGCACGTCCCTCTCACCGGGATCCTTTGCATTCCAGTTAGCAAGCGCGATTACATTCTCTGCTGTTACGGATTCGGTTCCGGAGTTCCTGAGCAGCGATTCCAGGACAATGCGTATCGAGAAGGGCAGCGCGGATACGCTGCCTATTCCTGCAGCCTCAAGGGCAGGCAGCGAATAATAAAAGATCTCTTTTCCTGAGGACGTCTTGAAAGATGACAGATACGCATACTTGTCAAAAGCAGAGGTTTTTCCCTTTCCCATCACTCCATCCCTACTCAATTACTCTGAGATAATTTAATAAGATTCTTGTGACTAATATTAATCGAAGGATATGGTGCCAGGAACAGAAAAACCGGAGATAAGGTACGGACTTGAAGGGGTATATATGACAGAGAGCAGCGTATGCAAGGTGGACGGCCTTGCAGGCAGGCTCTACTACAGGGGATACTCAATAGAAACGCTTGCGGAGAACTCTAGTTTCGAGGAGGTCTGCTATCTTCTGGTCTACGGCGTCCTTCCAAGGAAAGACGAATTCGAGAGGTTCAGGAACGCGCTTGTAGATGCGCGGGAACTCCAGGAGCCCGTGATTAGGACGATAAAGGATATGGTGGCTGCCGGAAGGTCGGATTCTATGGACATACTCAGGACATGCGTGTCGATGCTGCCGGCATACGAAGATGGCGCATACGCAAGGTCCGACGAGGCAAACATGGGAAGCAGCGTAAACATGATATCGAAGATCGCAATTATAATCGCCACGATAAGCAGGTACAGGAAGGGGAAGGGCTACATAAGCTCCGACAGGAGCCTTGGGCACGTGGAGAATTTTCTGTACCTGATGAATGACAAGAGGCCTTCCAAAGAGGACGCAAGGCTTCTGGAGACCATATTCATACTCCAAGCCGAGCATAGCCTGAACGCATCTACGTTCGCCGCACTGGTCGCTGGCTCGACGCTTGCGGATCTGTACGCGGCGATAACGGCAGGCATATCTGCCCTTAAGGGGCCGCTGCACGGCGGAGCGAATGAGCAGACTC
>JAJYVZ010000044.1 GCA_021791725.1 Microcaldota archaeon
TGTCTTCCTGAATTATTTCCTTTACGAATCTGTTGAACTGGGCCATAGAGACTTTTGTCTTTCCGTTCCGATAGGATGCAATCGACTTCTCAAGAATCTTGTTGTAGAACTGTTGTGCAAGGATTAGCCGTTCATCTATCTCTGACTGTCTCTTCGCATCTGGATATATTCTGAACTTGTAAGCTTTCTTAGACTCCATCCTCATTTATATCGTCATTTATAATTATATGTCTTTCTGCGGTTCGCTCTCATCCCACCCCTAAAGGGAACCCTCTGAAGAGGGCGTGGGATTTCCCGCTCACGGTGCTAAACATATGAAACAAAAGGAATTTATATTACGGATTACATATAAAATACGTAACTTTTCTTATCAAAGAACCACTCTGATCGCCATGGAGAACCAGCAGGACGAGTACAACGCATCAAAGATAGTTGTGCTTCAGGGAACAGAAGGAATACGCAAGAGGCCTGCCATGTATATAGGCTCCACAGGCAGCTACGGGGTGCTGCACCTTCTCTATGAAGCATTGGACAACTCTGTGGACGAGGCGCTTGCCGGATATTGCAAGAATATAACAGTGCACCTCTATTCTTCGGAAGATGACTCCGGGGATATCGGAGAGGTTTCTGATGACGGGAGAGGCATTCCGATAGACATGATGGCGGGGCAGAACAAGGGCGCCCTCGAGGTAATAATGACTTCGCTGCATTCCGGGGCGAAGTTCCAGAACGACGTATATAAGACATCTGGAGGGCTTCACGGGGTAGGTCTTACGGTTATAAACGCGCTCTCTGAATTTACTGAAGTTACGGTAAAGAAGAACGGGCACGTGTACAGGCAGAGATTCTCCAGGGGCAAGGTGGAGACGCCGCTTGAGCCCATGGGTGATACGGATGGAAGGGGAACGACGATAAAGTTCAAGCCTGACAAAGAGATATTCAAATCCACGAGCTTCGATTCGGCACTGCTCAAGGACAGGATGAAGTATACTGGCTTCCTGAATAAAGGAGTGAGGCTAACGTTCATAGACGACAGGTTTGGAACGCACGAGGAAAGCTTGTTCTACTCTGAAAACGGGATCGTAGATTTCCTGAACGACCTAAACAAAGACAAGAAGCCGGTGACAGGAATCATATACTTAAAAAAAGAGATGGAGAAGGTGGTAGTGGAGTGCGCGTTTCAGTATAACGATACATACGATGAGAGGCTCTCGTCTTTCGTAAACAACATACAGACCCATGAAGGCGGAACGCACGTGACCGGTTTCCATACTGCATTGACAAGAGGCATTCTCAACTACATAACGAAGAATGACAGGAAGGAAAGGGACATTAAAATAACAGGGGAGGACACGCGGGAGGGTCTGACCGCGATAGTCAACATACTTATGCAGGAGCCGGAATTCGAGGGGCAGACCAAAGAGAAGCTTGGAACCCAGGAGATAAAAGGTATAGTGGACAACATAGTATATTCTGGCCTGACAAGATATCTGGAGGAGCATCCGGCTGATGCGCGGGCCGTGATGGAGAAGGCGCTGGGCGCGGCAATTGCCAGGGAGAGCGCAAGGAAGGCAAAGGAGCTTGTGAGAAGGAAGGGCGTGTTCGAGACTACGGTGCTGCCAGGAAAGCTCGCCGACTGCTCGGAATCTGACCCCTCAAAATGCGAGATATTCATAGTAGAGGGGGAGAGCGCAGGAGGATCGAGCAAGATGGGAAGGGACAAGAACATCCAGGCAATACTCCCGCTCAGGGGAAAGATACTCAATGTGGAGAAGGCCAACTACGAGAAGATATTCCAGAACCGGGAGATACGCAACATGGTAACGGCCATAGGATCTGGGATAGCAGAGAATTTCGCCATTGAGAGTGCGCGCTACCACAAGATAATCATAATGAGCGATGCAGACGTAGACGGCAGCCACATACGAACCCTCATTCTCACGTTCTTCTACAGGTACATGAAGAAGCTGATAGAGAACGGTTATGTTTACATAGCCCAGCCGCCCCTGTACAAGCTTACCAAGGGGAAAGAGCTCGCATACTGCTACAGCGACGACGAGATGAACGAGAAGCTCAAGAGCATGGGCAGCGACAAGGTAACTGTGCAGCGATATAAGGGCCTGGGGGAGATGAATCCTGAGCAGCTATGGGAGACCACCATGGATCCTTCTCGGAGGGTCATGAAGAAAATCGGCATCAAGGATGCGGAGAGGACGGAGACGCTGTTTGGGGTCCTTATGGGAATAGAGGTCGCAGGGAGGAGAAGGTTTCTGGAGGAACATGCAGGAGAAGTAAAATTCCTGGACATATGAGACGATAGAATGACTATGTTGGATTCTGCATTGGAAGATGAGTTGCAGTCAAGCTACATAGACTATGCGATGAGCGTGATCGTGGGAAGGGCGATACCTGACGCTAGGGACGGATTGAAGCCCGTGCAAAGAAGGATACTCTACACTATGCATAACCTTAAGAACTTTCATAACGAACCGACAAAGAAGAGCGCTAGGATCGTCGGCGACTGCATAGGGCGCCTCCACCCGCACGGGGACATGGCCGTGTACGAGGCGCTCGTGAGGATGGCGCAGGATTTCTCAATGAACCACATGCTTGTCGAGGGCCAGGGGAATTTCGGGTGTTTTACAAAGGACACCAAGATAAGGCTCACCGATGGGAGAGATGTCGGCTTTGAGCAATTAATCAGCGAGCAGGGGCAAGGGAAGAGACATTGGACCTTTGGCTTCAATACAGATACCAAAGAGATAGAAATCCAAGAAATAAAAAATCCGCGACTCACGAGAAAAGACGCAGAACTTGTAGAAGTAACGTTGGATAATAACGAAAAAATTAGATGCACGCCTGACCATAGGTTCTTACTCCGAAACGGGGCTTACGCGCAAGCAAGAGAATTGCGCGACGGGGATTCGTTAATGCCTGTTTATACAAAACTTTATGACGGAAGCGAAGACAGAAACCTAAAAGGCTATGAGATGGTTCTGCAGCCGGTTAAAAATGAGTGGCAATTCACCCATAGGCTCTCAGATGAATGGAATCTGAGATGGGGCATTTACGCCAGATCCGCAGGAAGGGTGCGCCACCATATAGATATGAACAAGGAAAATAATAATCCGGCCAATATAATCAGGCTGGATTTGGGGGAGCATTGGAGGATACACCATGAACTTGCTTCCTGGAAACATAAAAACGATGCCGAGTATGTAAGAAAATTAGATGAAGGGAGGAAAAAATATATTCAGGAAAACCATAATCGCATCTCAAAACGTATTTCGGAGATCAACAAGAAAAACTGGAAGATACCATCTTACAGGGACTTCCACGTAAATCTCTCCAGAAATCTATGGAAAGATAATGCCTACAAAAGCCGCATGGCAATGCAATCAAGCATATGTCTCAAAAACCTATGGAAAGACAAAAATTTCAAGGAACACATGCGCATAATAAAATCCAAAGAAATGAAAGCACGCTGGAAATTTAATGAGTATAGAAGGCATATGCGCGTCGCCATGCAACAATTCTCTTTAAAAATGTGGGAAGATTCAGCACATAGGGCAAAGATCTCCAGGCACATGAAACAGCTGGCATCTACTCCGGAATGGATTAAAAGGCAAAAAGAAATTTCGCGTGAATTATGGAAAAGGCCGGAATATAGGAGCAGATTTACAAAAGAGCATTTCAGCAAAATGGGCAGACAATCCTGGCGAGATGAAAAAACGCGGTTAATGCACAAAGAAAAGGCACATGCACAGTGGCAGGATCAATCATTCAGAGCCAAAATGACCGAAGTCATAAAACAGAACGACGCGCGCAGAATACAAAATAACCCAAGGTATATGAAGGATTTATCTCTACTATCGCAAAAAACGCTTCATAATAAATGGAAAGATCCGAAGTATAAACAGCGGGTAATAAAAAGCAAAATCCTGAATTTTGCATCTGTAATCACTAAAAAGCATGCGCATCTGACTCCAGAGGTATACGAATCCGAAAGAAGGCCGAACAGTGGAATACCGAGAGCGGAACACGCTTTAGAATACTTCTCCAGCTTTGAGCAGATAGAAGAAGAATCAAGAACATACAACCATAAAGTCAAAAACGTTGTTTTTCTTCAGTATAAGGAGGATACTTATGACTTGACTGTCGAGCCGTGGCATAACTTTGCCCTTTCGGCAGGGGTTTTTGTACACAACTCGGTCGACGGGGATCCCCCGGCTGCGCAAAGATACACTGAGGTGCGGCTAAGAAAGATAGCGGAGGACATACTCGAAGACCTCGAGAAGGAGACCGTGCAGTTTATTCCAAATTTCGACAATACGGAAAAAGAACCGCTTGTAATGCCTTCGAAGATCCCTAACCTACTCGTGAACGGCGCTTCGGGAATAGCCGTAGGCGTGGCCACAAGCATTCCTCCGCACAACCTGGGGGAGGTGTGCGATGCCATAACATTCGTGATTGAGAAAAAAGACGCAACGGCAGAGGACATTCTGGGCATAATAAAAGGCCCGGATTTCCCAACAGGCGGGACTGCACTTATGTCGGAAATGGCATACAATGGATATAGGTACGGAAGGGGCCAGGTTAGGGTAAGGGCGAAGGCGGAGATAGACGAGAAGAAGAACGCGATAATAGTGAGCCAGATACCATACAACACGAACAAATCCGCAATGATAGAGAACATAGCGAACCTCGTGAAGGACAAGAAGATAGAAGGCATAAGCGACATAAGGGACGAGAGCGGCAAGGAAGGGATAAACATATTGTTCGTGCTGAAGAAGGGAGCGTCGGGAGAATCGGTGCTCAACTCCCTCTTTAGGCATACGCAGCTTGAAACCACATTCCCGATAATAAACTTGGCAGTGGTAGGCAACAGCCTAAGGACATTCAACATCGTGCAGCTCATCAACACTTTCATAAACCACAGAAGAGACGTAGTCAGGAAGAGAAGCATATACGAGCTGAACGTGGCAAAGGACAGGATGCACATCGTGGAGGGCCTGCTCATAACGATAGACAACATAAACGACATAGTAAAGCTGATAAGGCAGAGCAACGAGGTGAAGGACGCCAGGGCAGGCCTGATGAAGGCGTATTCGCTGAGTGAAAAGCAGGCCAACGCGATACTTGACATGAAGCTCTCGAGGCTTACCCATCTTGAGTTCGACACGCTGATGAAAGAGAGGAAGGAGCTGGAGTCAAGGATAAAATTCCACGAGGAAGTGGTCTCGAACGACAGCCGTGTCGACGAGATAATAAAGGAGGAAACAGCGGAGGTGAAGAAGAATTATGCGAAAGGCAGGAATACCGTAATTGTGCAGTCTGACGAATCGGCAGAGATAGAAGACGAAGACACGATAACCAACAAGAAGACTACAGTGATACTCACAAACAGCGGATACATAAAAAGATTGGACATGGAGAACCTCAAGGCGCAGGAGCGCGGAGGCAAGGGAATGATAATGATGAATCTCAAGGAAGGCGATTACGTAAAGCACATGCTTACAAGCAACACAAAAGACTACCTTCTCTGTATCTCCGACAAGGGCAGGGCGTACTGGCTGAAGGTCTACAAGGTGCCGGAAGGGACGAGGTATGCGGAAGGAAAAGCGATAGTTAACCTCCTCAGCCTTAAGGACGAGAGGATAGTCACGCTGTTCAGCATAGAGAACTTCGAGAATGCGAAGATCCTCTTCCTGACGAAGAACGGGATTATAAAGAAGGTCGACGCAAGGCTCTTCTCGAATCCGAGGGTGACAGGCATAATAGCCATGGGCATAGCGGAGAAGGATTCGGTAGTAGACGCGATAAAGTACGTAAGCGAGCCTTACATAATAATAGCGTCGCAGAATGGCAAGCTCATAAGGTTCAGGGAGGAAGACCTCAGGATGATAGGAAGGACTGCGATTGGGGTCAGAGGCATGAAACTTAAGGCGGGCGACGAGGCACGCTGCATAATAGCGTGCGGCGACAAAGGTTTCGTTGCAACTGTCACAGAACTTGGATACGGCAAGCTTACAGACGTAGGCAGGTACAGGCTGCAGAACAGGGGCGGATCGGGGGTATTGAACATAAAGATAGGCAGCAAGACCGGAAAGGTGGCGAAGGCGGTCTTTGTAGGAGACGCGGGGGGCAGGGAAGCCGTACTCATAAGCAGCAAGGGAATAGCAATAACGTTCCCGCTTGGGAGCATACGGATAACCGGAAGGGCTGCCAGAGGAGTTAGGGTGATGCGCCTGGACAAAGATGCGCGGGTCGTGGACTTCAAGATACTCTCCGGAGCAGAGGCGGAGTGACGATGCCGTTTTTCCTTGGCGCGAGTTCGCTTCCTTTCGGAGGCGTAGACGAACGTAGAGAAATGTTTATATATGACGGAATGATAGATATAGCGTGCGTAGATGAAAAAACAGAAGCGGAATATTCATAAGATCCAAAAGAAGCCGCAGAGGACTAGGAAAGCCGTTAAGACTGCGGTTAAGCCAAAATTCGTGCCGAGACATGCAAAGAGGTTCTGGGCGGCCAAAAAGATCGCGGTTCAGAAGAAAACTGCGAAGAGGGTTACGGTGGCGCCGCCCGACAGGCACAGTCCGCATAACGTGCTGCATGAGAAGAAAATTAGGAAGCAGAAGGACAAGATGGAGAGGTACGTTGTGAACCAGGAAAGGATAGACTCCCTGCTAAGCGATCCGCACTTTTCTGATTATGTGAATACAAACGTGCACAATAAGGCCGTTGAGATAATAAAGATGCTTGCGGTACCGCAGCCTGACGACTTCATAGCCGAGAAGACTGGAATGAAGATAAACGACATCAGGAAGATACTAAACAGGCTCAATACAGACGGAATAGCGAAATACATAGTGTACAAGAACGATAAAGGATGGCTGCTGTTTAAGTGGTATATAGACCATGAGAAGATAGAGAAGCTGACAGGGGAGCTTGCCTTGAGGAAGGAGGACTTTACAAAACAAATACTCCCTAGCAACTGCAACGATTTCTTCGTCTGCGAGAAGTGCAAGAACAGTTCTGACGAGGTCTTACCGTTCGTTGACGCATTTAAGGCAGATTTCAAGTGCGGCCGCTGCAACAAGACAATGAAGATGATAACAAGAAGCCACGCCGAGCAGATTATAGAGGCGCGCGTTTCAATAATAGCTGCCAAGACCCCGATAATAACAGAAAAGACAGAGTAGGAAGACACGATGGCAACATATGAAAAAATATGTTAAATTGAGTGGTTAAATGAAATATAAGGGAATACCGGGAATATACAATAGTTTTAAATTACCAGGCAAAGAAAATCAGTCTAAGGAAGAAACAACGGTTATTGGGGTTCTGCCCGCGTTGGTAGCCAACGTAATATATGGCAACGGAAAAGGCGCATTCTTCTCAGTAGTAAATATTGCAGAACACGATCTTGCCGGCCTCAACGTCGCAGGACTTGGTAATCGCGCATCCAACAACATATCCGGCTTCAACGTCGCAGGATTATTAAATGATGCAAGTCGCGACCTCTCCGGCCTGAACGTCGCAGGACTTGGTAATCGC
>JAJYVZ010000045.1 GCA_021791725.1 Microcaldota archaeon
GAAGTTGCCTGCATTTTTCGTCATGATTTAGAAGCACGTTCAATATTATTGCCATCTCAAAACACACAGTATGCCCCTGCCTAATCACGTAATTTACGTCATGCATCATTCCGTCAGTATTAAGTTCCTTGTCGTCGCAAACTTCAAGCATGGCCTTCCTGAACATCCGTGGTCTCTCCAACCCCCATAATCACCCGCACTTCTCTGCGCTCTGGAAAGAAGGCTCTTGATCTCAGAATCCTTGCCATCCAAATTATCCAGGATCAATGCATAATTCTTGCTTCTGGCCCAGAAAAATTTTTGCTCTTCATATCCAAAACTGCCGAAGTAGTATGCAAAATTTGCAAAGACGCTCCCCTCCCTAGTCTCCAAGTCGCTCTGGCCGTACTGGTACATCTTATAATCCTTAAGCAGCGAGTAGAAGTCGAGCTTTTCGCTGGCCTGGTAAGGATCTATGAGATGGCATAAAAACCACGCTACAGCAGGCTTGCAACGTTCCCTGCAAGCGTCTGGTAAGCCTCGCATGCTGTCCACGACGCAGGCTCCTTGCCTTCCTTTATCAGCTTTCTCACTTCCTCGGCATCGCTGTTGTGCCACATCTGCCCAAGGCCGTAGTTCGAGTCCCTTATATTCCCTATCTTCCTATCCCACATTATGGATGGATAGACGTTGCCGTAACTGTCCATGAAGAGCGAAGCGTCCAAACCCCTGCTCTTCATAGGCATCTCTCCGGTCTTTGCATAGGAATGGAGCTTCTTTAGATACGCAGTCTCTATAATCGGAATAGCGCCGAGCTCAAAACGCCTTCTGTCCACAACATGCTTTATGTCGTTCGCTATGGTCTCGCGTTCGCCCTTTATATCCAGATTGCTGTTGTTGTAGTATGAATCTGATATCTGCCCTATGTTGATGTGAAAATCGTTGTAAGTAAGGTCGGGTATGTCCTTCTTTATGTCGTTGAACATCTGCTCGAACATCCCCTGATTGTACCGGCTTATGGTGTATCCGAAGACGAAGAACAGGTTGCTGTATCTTTTCTTTAGTTCTCCCAGCCTTCTCCACATATCCATGCACCTGTCGTAGTTCCCAGGCACTCCGCGTATTTTATCATGCGTTTCCCTGTTGCCGTCAAGGCTTACGGTTATTGACAGTCGCGGCAAGCCAGTTGAAAGCATCTCCTCTATCTTCTTGAGCACCATGTCGTGGTTGGTCAGGGAGTTTGTAGGTATCGTGACTATGTAGAGATCCTTAGAGTTCTCCTTGAATGCCTGCACTATGTCTACGATGTCGCTCCGCATGAACGGCTCTCCGCCAGTTATCTCTATCCACTTGAAGTAGTTATTCTCCTTTGCAAACCGCCGTATCTCCTCAAGCGTAAGCTCATTCTTTGGCCTTATCTGCCATATGTTGCAGGTGAGGCATCTGGAATTGCACCAATATGATATCGAGAACGTCAGCTTGTACGGCCTGTCGAGGCTCATAAGATTGCTCTTCACGGCATTCAAGCTGAGTTTCATGAATTTGCCAAGGCTCATGCGAAGACCGCAACGTATATTGTTATCTGTTATGGCACTATTTAGCCTTTTCGCAGGCAAAGGCGCATGTCGAAACCCAGTGCCAATGACATACTGATGTAGAAAGGATTAAATCTTCGCACGCACAATCTTCTTCGTCAAAGCCCCTGTAGCTCAGTGGTAGAGCGCCTGCATGGTAAGCAGAAGGTCGCGAGTTCAACTCTCGCCGGGGGCTTCTCTTTACTCAGCCGACCTCTGTCCTCTCAAAGGCATAGACTGCAATAGCAACCATTATCACTGTCGAGATGACCATTGCAAGCAGGTCTATCCATATCGGGAACGTCCCGGTTCCAATCAACGCATTTCTCAGACCGTCAACCCCATATGTCAAAGGATTGATGTAAGTTATGTACTGCACGAACGCAGGGAGGGCGCTTGACGGGAAGATGCTGTCTGAGAGGAAGAAGAGAGGCATTGTGAAGAAGCTTGTCACCAACTGGAAGCCCTGGAAATCATTTATCATGGATCCAAGCGTTAGTCCTAAGCCGATGAAAGTACTTGTTATCAGGGCCATGAATACCAATGCTAAAGCAGTGTAAGCTGTCCAGCTTATCTGGAATCCAAGCAACATCGCTATTATTACTACTAGTATACTTTGAAGTACTGCCGTAGTGGCCCCTCCGAAGATCCTGCCTATCACTATCGATACCCTGGAATTTGGGGTTACGAGTATTTCCTTAAGGAATCCGAACTGCCTATCCCAAAGAACTGCAGAACCAGTGAATATTGATGTGAAGAGAAGCGTCATCCCTATTATTCCCGGCACTATGAAAGCGAAATAACTGCCTCCGGTTGTTAGATGCACCAAGCCTCCAAGCCCCAACCCAAGACCAAGAAGAAAGAGAACAGGCATCATGAGCATTCCGACTATCCTTGATCGTGCCCGTATAAACCTCTTCATGTCCCTTAGCCACAGGACATATATCGCGTTAGTGTCCATATTATCTTCTTGCCCATCTCTGCCTTGTCCGCATGTTGTCCTTTGCGTTTCCAGCCTCTTCTCTTATGGTCTTTCCGGTGTACTGTATGAATACGTCTTCTAAGCTCGGTTTGTGCAGGCTTACTGAAAGTATTGCAACATTGTGCTTCTCCGCCAGAACTATAAGTTCAGGTATCCTCTTCTCCCCCTCTTCAACCGTCAAGTTTACGAAATCATCATGCTGAGATACTGTTCTCACCCACTTGAGATTTTTCATATTCTTCACAAACCCATCATGGCTTTCCGCATTTAGCTTGATAGAGATGACATCTCCCCCAAGCTTGTTCTTCAGCGTCTTTGGGGTATCCAATGCAACTATGTTTCCGTGATCTACGAAGGCCACCCTACCGCACAGATAGTCCGCTTCCTCTATGTAATGAGTTGTGAGTATAACGGTTGTCTTGTGAATCTCATTCAGTTTCTTTATATATTCCCAGATATGCCGCCTTGTCTGGGGGTCAAGGCCTATTGTAGGTTCATCCAAGAAGAGTATTTTCGGCTCATGCACAAGCCCCCTCCCAATCTCCAATCTTCTCTTCATTCCTCCAGAGTAATTCTTGACAAGCACGTCTGCCTTGTCTTCCAATTCTACAAGTTTCAATACTTCTTTGATCTTTTTGTTCCTCTTTTCCTCAGGTATCTTATATAGTATGGCGTGGAACTCCAAGTTCTCCTTTCCTGTCAGTTCATCATCAAGCGACGGATCCTGGAAGATTATGCCTATGTTCTTTCTTACTTCGTTCTGGGCCGTCTTTATGTCATAGCCTGCAACCGTCGCGTCACCGGAAGTGGGAGGCAGGAGCGTAGTCAGCATCTTTATTGTAGTCGTCTTCCCTGCGCCGTTCGGGCCCAATAGCCCGAAGATCTCCCCCTCAGAAACTGCAAAAGAGATATGATTCACAGCATTAAGGTTTCCGAACTGCTTGCCAAGTTTCTCCACCCTTATTATCTCCATAGTCTTAGATATGGCATGCTATCCCTATTTATATTCTGCACAAAATAATTTTTATCTTGGTTTAATGTAAAACCAATATGTCGTCTAAGAATATGTTCAATTCTCTAACCGTGCCTTTTCTGAACTCCAATACGTATCTGCTATTGCCCCTCGGCTTCATGGTCTTAAAATCAAAAAATGACCTTGACGGTTTTGCATTCTCCACGAAATCCACTACCCTCCAATCCTCGCCGAGCCACACTATATCTATGGAGAAATTCATGTTGCGCATCCAGAAGCCGTATCGTGCATCTCTGCCGAAGACGAAGAGCATGCACTCGTTCCTCTTCAACCCTTTCCAGTGCATGAGACCAAGCATCTGCTTGATTGGCGAATCAGCAACGTAAGCGGTGAATCTCCTGCCCTTTATCCTTATCTTCCTTCCCTCAAACTTCACATGCCTGTGCAGGAAAAGGCTCACGCACATGCAATCAGTGCTTCACTATCGTCTGGCTCTGTTCCCTTAGGAACTGCTGGAGGTAAAACCTGCTTCCGGTTCCTTTTCCTGTGAGGCCGCTTCCCTTCCATCCAACGAAAGTCTGGAAGCCGACTATTGCACCGGTGGTTGCGCTTATCTCCCTGTTCACGTAAACCACTCCGGCTTCTATACTGTCCAGATACTTCCTTATCTCCCCTTTCTTGTTGGTGTAGCAGCCCGAGGTCAGGCCATACTCGACATCATTGGCCATCTTCAGCGCGTCCTCGAAACGGTCGTAAGCGGCAATTGCAAGTATCGGCACAAAGAGTTCCGTATGGAACAGCCTGTGCTTGTGGTTAAGCTCCACCAGTGTGGGTTCTACATAGAATCCGCCTATGCCCGCATCTACGGCATTCCCTCCAAACAGGAGCTTGCCGTCCCTCTTCGCCTCTTCCACATATTCGCCATATTTTATGAACGCCTTGTCGCTTATAAGCGGCCCCATGTAATTTTCCTTCTTGAGCGGATCTCCAACCCTGAACGTTCTCACCTTCTCTACGAGCTTTCTCACGAATTCGTCCCTTACGTCCTTTTGCACGTATACCCTTGAGCATGCGCTGCACTTCTGCCCGTCGAATCCGAAGGCCGCGCTCGCAACCCCAGACACTGCTTTGTCTATGTCGGCATGTTTGGAGACTATGGCCGCGTTCTTGCCTCCCATCTCCACTACGAAGACCTTCATCTTCTCTGATGAATAGACCTTTTTCATCATCCCAAGCCCTGCAGCCTTCGAGCCAGTGAACACTATTCCTTTAACCGAATCGCTTGCTACAAGTTCATCTCCCACCTCTGATCCCGGCCCTGTGACATAGTTGAATGCTCCTTCAGGCACCCCGGCATTCTTGAACATCTGGTATATCTTGAATCCGGTCATCATGGCCATGTTGTCTGTCGAGGAAGGCTTGAATACTACCGTATTCCCGGTTATCAAAGCTCCTGTGCTCATGCCAACAGATATCGATATTGGAAAGTTGAACGGCGCTATTACCCCAAACACGCCATACGGTTTCATTACTATCGATATTTTTTCCTCGCTCCCAGGCGCCCCCTGGAATCCCTTGCTCACCTTGCTGTCCGTGCTGCTCAGTGTGGTCCTCCTTACGTATCCCTTGCTCTTCTCCATTTCCAGCGCATAATAATTCAGGAAGTCTATCGCCTCGTCTACCTCTCCTATTGACTCGTATCTGGTCTTCCCGTTCTCTATGCTGAGTATGGCGCCTATCTCGAACTTGTTCTCCGAGAACTCCCCTGCGGCTTTCCTGAATATGTCTGCCCTGTCCCTGTAATCCATGTCTCTCCACGGCTCAAACGCCTTTTCAGCAATCTCTATCGCCTGCCTTGCAGTCTCTCGCGTGCCCTTCTGGAACCTGCCTATCACTATCTTCCTGTCTATCGGCGAGTACTCGACTATCTCCTCCTTTTCGTATACCTCCCTGCTGCCTATGTATATCGGAATGGACTTTCCCAACACCTCTCTCTTTACCTTCTCGACAGCGCCGTCGAACAGCGAATCGAACTCCTCCTCCTTTCCCGAATCCAGAAACTTCCTGTAAGTGAACTCGTTATCGAATCCCTTCATGAAACCACACTCATCTTTCTGGAAAGTAAAAACTATATAGATATAGAGAGATGGATATTGGTTTTCATGTACGTCTGCGACATATGCGGCAAAGAGTCAGGCAGCGCCTATTCTGTGGTTGTGGAGAATGCCAGGCTTATCGCCTGCGAGAGGTGTTCAGGTGGGAGCAATATATTATCGAAGATGGAAGGGCAGAAGGCAATGCCGCGCCAATCAAGAAAATCCGCAGTTGAATCGGAGGAGGTGATAGACAATTATGGTTCCGTCATAAGGAAGGCGAGGGAGACGATGGGCATGTCGCTTGAGGAGTTCGGCCTTAAGATAAACGAGAAGGAGAGCACCCTAAGGCGGGTAGAAGAGGAGAAGATGCTGCCCAACGAGACACTAAGGCAGAAGCTCGAGCAATTCCTAGGAATACGGCTCTTCGAGAAGGCGCACGATGAGAGAAAATTGGACCTTGGAAAGGCAGGCCCAATATCGCTATGGGACGCAGCTTACAGGAAGGAAGGAAAGAAGCATTGACGTGGTAGCGCATGGCAGTACAACTCGGGCCTCTTGTCGCACCTGTGAAGAGGCAGATAGAGATAAACGAACTCTCAGGAAACGTAATAGGGATAGACGCATACAACACAATATACCAGTTCTTATCGATAATAAGGCAGCCTGACGGAACTCCCCTAACAGATTCGCACGGCAACGTCACAAGCCATCTGTCCGGTCTTTTCTACAGGACAATAAATCTTATAGAGAACGGAATAACGCCGATATTCATGTTTGACGGAATACCTCCAATACTTAAGAGAAGGACATTGGAGTCCAGGATGAACAGAAGGGAAGAGGCCAAGGCGAAGTGGGAGGAGGCAAGAGCAAAGGGGAATATCGAAGAGGCAAGGATCCATGCAATGGCGAGCACAAGGATAAACAAGGAGATAGTCAACGAATCAAAGGAGCTTCTTAGGCTCATGGGCATACCTTACGTGCAGGCTCCAAGCGAAGGCGAGGCCCAGGCGGCGCGCATGAACGCGAGAGGGCAGATAGACGCGGCAGCGAGCCAGGACTACGACCTATTCCTTTTCGGTTCAAATGTGGTGGTGAGGAACCTTACCATAACCGGCAGGAGAAAATTACCAGGCAAGAACATATATGTCAATGTCAGCGTGGAACGCATAATCCTAGAAGAGCTTCTCAAGTCGCTCGATCTTAGCAGAAAGCAGCTGATATGGGTGGGCATGCTGCTGGGCACGGACTTCAACGAGGGAATACGCGGCGTGGGGCCGAAGACGGCGCTGAGGGTAGTGAGAGGGAGAAACAGCGTAACGGAGGTGTTCGACTACGTCAAAGAAAGGTACGGGAAAGAGACTGACGCAAACCCTCGCGAGGTCGAGGCGCTGTTCGAGAATCCGCAAGCCGAGGACATAAGCAGCGAGAGCATGGATGCGATGCTTCAGGGCCAGCGACCCGATCCTAGTGCAATAATAAAGTTCCTCTGCGAACGCCACGACTTCTCCCAGGAGCGCATAGAGAAATTCGCCAACAAGCTTGCAGAGCTAAAGGGGCACAGGGGCCAAAAAGGTATAAATAATTGGCTGTAGGAGATATAGCGGTGCAGACATGCAAAAAACAGTCAAAAAGAAACACAGGCTCGTGGGAAAGGCATACAGGAAGGGAAAGAAGATAATGCGTCTCAAGAAAGCGGCAAGGGCAAAAATGAAGAGGTGACATCCTCTCCCAACTGAAGGTTGGGAGCTTCCAGAGTGGCTATGATTGGTCGTCATGATTCCACCCATATAGTTCCTGCTTCTTCGGCAACCGCCTTCCTTGCGGAAGGTCTTACGTCGTCTC
>JAJYVZ010000046.1 GCA_021791725.1 Microcaldota archaeon
CGCGAGGAGAAGAATATAGGGAAGCCTGGCAACCCTGAAACCTTATTAACCTGCACCGGCTTTTATTTGCAGAAGGCACAGGGCGGGATATTGTAGATCCCCCCATTTGCCTCATATTGCGTATGTTGAACTTCGATGCCACCATCTTCGCATGCTGCAAGTGTTCCTTCAGCATTTTTCCCAGATAAAATCTTCACTATTGGATATTTTGCATCGACCCGACATTCTGCTAATCTGCCGTTTTTTCCGCCTCTGCTCCCTTTTCCTGGCCTACGTCCTTCTTTTGCTCCTCAACCCTTACCTGCTGTGGTCTGTCCTGCTCCTGGCGTTCTTTCTGCTTCTTCTTCCCGGATATCGGCAGCGTGAACCAGAACGTGCTGCCCTTTCCAAGTTCAGATGTAAGGCCCTTCCTGCCGCCATGCATGCCCACGATCTCGCTCACGATTGACAAGCCAAGGCCTGTGCCTTTTCCTTCCTGCATTACCAGGCCCTTCCTCTGCACCTGGAAGAACTTCTTGAACAGCTTTCCCTGATCCTCCTTGCTTATCCCTATTCCAGTGTCCCTGACCTCTACCCTGACGTTCCTGCCCTTCCTAGTTATATAAACAGTTATGCTGCCATGCTCGGTGAACTTGACCGCATTGCCTATCAGGTTTGCGAATACCTGTATTAGCCGGTTCGGATCAGCGCTTATCATAGGCACGTTCTCATCGATCTTCCAGACAAACTCTATATCCTTCTTCGAGTCCTTGGCCGCCTGTTCTATTGCCTTAAGGCTAGGGTTTTCCTTAAGCGTATTGAAGTCGACTTCCTGCCTATCCAGCTTTATCCTTCCTGAAGACAGCCTGGCAACGTCGAGAATCTGGAGTATAAGCTGCGTGAACCTGTCAGATTCGTCTATAATTATCTTCAGGTAGTTTCTCTGCTCTTCTGTCATCTGCCCAAACTCCCCGCTGTAGAGAAGGCTGGCAAAGCCCTTTATGTTGGTTATCGGCGTCTTTAGGTCGTGGGATATGTTGTATATGAACTGTGTCTTCATGTCGCTCTCGTCTTCCACCTTGTCCATATCCCTATTAATCCTGCTGATCTCATCCTCATAGCTCTCCAGCCTGCCGCTGGTCCACATCTCCTTTGCTATTATCAGATATCCGTTCAGGTTGTTGTAATCGTCAAGCATGCGCTTTATGCTCAGGCTGAATGGAATTGCCCCACGTTCTGTCTTCGTGGCCATAGTTATCTCTATATTGCTTAATTTCGGGATCTGCCTAGCCATGGATATCGCGTTCTCAAGGACCTTCTGGTTCTGCTGGTCGTTGCAGAGCACGAATACGGACTTGTCCTTAATATCAGCATTCTTGTATCCGAGGATCTTCTCCGCCCCCTCGTTCATGCTCTTTACGTACCCCAGCTCGTTTATCTCTATTACAGCGTCGTTCGACAGCTGTATGACATCGTTGAAGTTCTCCCTCAGGTTCTTTAGGACAGTGTCCTTGTTGCTGGAAGAGAGGAGGCACGAGAACCCGGAGGAATTCCTGAAGATCAGTATCTTTGCGTCTACGAACGTGCTGCTGTCTATGTATACCCTTATCATGTCGGAGTAGATGCCTTTGGATGCAGACGCATTCGCAATCAAGTCCGTCTTGCCGGTCGTGAACTTCGAGACGTTCATGCCCAGAATGCTGCTCTTCGGGTACTTTATCACCCTCTCTGAATTGTCGCTCACCCAGGTTATCTTGCCGTTCTGGTCAAGCAGCATTAGCATCTCGCCTTCGCTGTTCCTGAGCGCGTTGACTATGTCATCCATCTGCGAAAGCTGCGTGGTCTCATAAAGCATGGCATACAGAACAGTGTCGCTCACGTCCTTCGAGGTTATCCTAAATCTCCTGGCCTCGTTGCCGATTATCGAGGTCTCAGCGAACTTTCCAGACCTAAGGCTCTGTATCATGTTGTAATCCATCGACAGGATCCCATTCACGTTCCTCCCCACGAGATCGGCCTGGCTCATATTCGCCGCGTTGAGGAACGCTTTATTCACCTTTATCAGAAGGCCCTTCCTGTCAAGCAGCATCTGGGGCACTATAGTGTCGAACGATGCGTCGAAGTATCTGGCAAGTCCCAAACTCTTCTCCGATTCCATTGCAGTGGCAATATAGTATCCTAGCAGGGTAGCGGCTATGGTCAGGCCATTCACGTACCCCTGCGCGAATCTCTCTTCCTTGCCGGAGAGCATGGTCGTTGTGCATATTGGCCTGTTGTTCACAAGGATCGGAACTATGAGGCAGCTCCGAAAGCCCGACTGGAAGTAGTTTATGAGTTCAGGAAAAGAGGAATACTGACTCAGCCTGTTGTCTATGTACGGCTTGTTCGTGTTCAAAGCGAACTCCTCAACGGCAAGCATGTCCTTCTTGCCTGTGAATATCTTCGTAACGACTTTGTCTATCCCGAAGCTGTTCTGCACTTCCGCGTTGAATCTTTGGACAAACTTCTCGTAATCAAGCCCTGTCCTGCTCAGCTCGGAGAAATTTGAGAGAAACCTGCTCAGGCCGTCATCCCCATCTGGCATCCGGTCACCCTGGAGATATCGGAACTCATGATTATATCCTTTTCGTAAAAATATTAATCCGTAAGCTTCCTAAATATGGCTTGGCGTGTTTGATGGCGGTCTCAGAAATATTCAACAGCGTGTTCAAGGTAGACGGAAAACTCGCCACAGTAAACATGGTTCCAGGAAAGAAGGTGTACGGAGAGCAGCTAGTGAGGGAAAAGGGCACCGAATACAGGCTATGGGATCCGTATCGGAGCAAACTGGCGGCAGCCATACTGAAAGGCATGAAGAGCATGGAGATAGGGGGCGGATCTACGGTGTTGTACCTTGGCGCAGCCACCGGAACTACGGTCAGCCACGTAAGCGACATTGTCGGCAAGGAGGGGATAATCTACTGCATAGAGTTTTCGGAACGCAACTTCCGTGAACTTTACATGGTATGCGAATCAAGGAGCAACACCATACCAATACTCTCCGACGCCAGGGACTACCAGGCCTACGGCAAGGAGATGGAGGCTGTGGACATACTGTACGAAGACGTATCTGCAAGGGACCAGGCCGAGATACTTCTCGGAAATGCAGAACTTCTCAAGAAAGGGGGTTACGCATACGTGGCGATAAAATCCCAGAGCATAAGCACGTCAAGAGATCCGAAAGAGATATACAAGGAATTCCTTGGGAAGCTGGAACCAGTGTTCGAGATACTTGAAAAGATAGACATAATGCCTTATGACAAGGCGCACCTTTTCGTTGTGCTTAAAAAGAAATAATTTAATAGATAGACTGTAAGATAAATTAGATGGACGTATCAAGATACCTGCACATTCTTGAACTGCAGCCGGCCAGGCAGCCAATCTGCGAATTCTGCGGAAATGAGATAGCTGAATATACGGGCACAGGAGCATGCGGCTTTTGCGAGATGTTCCCCAGCGCAGCAGCTTCAGAGATGCATGCCGCAACTCCCGATTCAATAAAGCAGATAAACTCCATTTCAGATGAAAGGTGGGAGGAAGCCGAGAAGCTCATAGAAAAACTATCAGCGGAAAGCGCATCCCCTGGCATGCAGTATGCGCTATCCCAGTTCTATTTCAGGCGCTCAAACCAGCTCTATTACGGCATAGACTACAACCTACATGGCTACATGAAGGAGAATTCAGACAAGAGAGAGGCATCGTGGGTGCTTCTGGGCAAGGCAAAGGGTCTGATGTACAAGACAATAAAGCTCTGCAACGACCAGATCGCAAAGAGTTCTACGCAAGAGGCGCTCTATACAAGATTCACAGCGGAGATGAGCCTGCAGAGGCACAGGGATGCGAAGGCTACCCTTGACCTGCTTGCCGGAATAAAGAGCAACGACGAAGTCTCGCTATATTCCAACATGGTGTATTATTCCACGCTGGGGAGCAAGAAGATAGCCACAAAATTCATGGAGAGCACGATAAGTTCGCAGCCAAACACCTTCTATTATCTTGCCAGGCACCTTGCGAAATACGGAAATACAAGGGGAGCAGGCACTGTTCTAGGGAAATTCATGGAGCGTTCAAGGATGCCGAAAGCGTACCACTTGCTGCAGAAGATAAAGGCAGTTGAGGGCGCATCTGAAATATCATGACTCAGCCCTTGGCGACCCCGACCGGAATGTTCTTGGTGACTATCTTGGATATCCTTGCCTTCTCTACCACAGATACCACCTCGTCTACGTCTTTGTAAGCCCATTCAGCCTCCTCGCTTATGAGCTTCATCGTGCGTATCCTTATCTCTATACCCTTCCTGCTCAGGTCGCCGAAGGTTTTGGATGCAGGTATGTCCCTTATCGCCTGGTGCCTTGACATAACCCTGCCTGCTCCGTGACATGAAGAGCCGAACGTTTCTTTCATTGAGCCTTCGTCCCCGGCAAGCACATAGCTTGCGGTTCCCATGCTTCCAGGTATCAAGACAGGTTGGCCCACATCCCTGTACTTCTTCGGCACTTCCTTGTGGCCTTTAGGGAATGCCCGCGTTGCACCTTTTCTGTGCACCCAAACATTCATCCTCTTGCCATCCACAACATGCTCCTCTTTCTTGATTATATTATGGGCAAGGTCATACAATATATCCATCCCCATCGCATCGGAACTTTTTCCAAAAACATTCTCAAAACTTTTCCTTAGTGAATTTGTTATGATCTGCCTGTTAGAAAACGCAAAGTTTATCCCGCAGTGCATGGCATACAAATAGCTATTTGCCTCTTTTGATCCGATTTTTGCATAACTCAATTCCGGGTCTACAATTTTTATATTATTTTTCCTGCGGTATTCTTCAAGTCTCATGAGATAATCGCTGCATATCTGATGCCCAAACCCTCTGGATCCAGTATGTATCATTACTACAATCTGATCCTCAAAAAGCCCATAACTTTTTGCCATTCCCTTATCGTATACCTTTCCTATTTTTTGTATCTCGACGAAGTGATTCCCTGCACCCAATGTTCCTAGTTCATGCAAACCCCGTTTTTTCGCTGAAGCACTAACTTCATCAAAATCTGCACCCGCCATAGACCCATTCTCTTCAATATGTTTTGCATCGTCTTCAGTCCCAAAATCCCTGCCTATCAAATAATTGACCCCCTCTTCGGCTATCCTCTTAAGATCTTCTGTTGAAAGGCCTGATTGAAATTTGCTGCCAACCCCGCTGGGTATATTTTTGAACATTTCATCCAATAATCTTCCAAGAACCGGCCTAACCTCTTCCTCGACCATGTTTGTTTTTACGATTCTTATGCCGCATCCTATGTCGAATCCATTTATCCCTGGCGATATTATGCCGTTTTCCTCATCAAACGCAACAACTCCGCCAACCGGAAAGCCATAACCTTCATGACCATCAGGCATTATGAGCACCTCCCCAGCAATTCCGGGAAGGGTAGTAGTGTTAACCGCCTGTTGGAGGGTCCTGTCCGTCTTCATGCTTTTTATCATATGTTCTGTCATGTAAGTTCTGACGCCGGTGGTCATGCCCTGTGCGATATCCTTCTCTATCTCGAACCGCACATCATCTATCTTTTTCATCTCCATAAAACAAGCCTTTGGCATAAGCACTGAAAATCCTTCTGTAAAGCATATATGCTTCTAATGACGCTTATATATTATACATTTTCCTACGATAAATATATATATGGGGTCTTACTAAGTGGTATCTGTGCATTCTACCATGAGTAGGAGCTATTGAAAGATTTTTATAATATTTATAACAGATTACTATGTCTGCAGGGGTGGCGGAGCTTGGTCAAACGCGACAGACTCAAGATCTGTTGACTTAGGTCTGCGGGAGTTCAAAGGCAACCGAACAAATCTCTCCCCCTGCACACATCAAGCAAGTGACGCTTATAAGACACAAACTGATGATAAGATGCCAAATAAAGCCAAAAAGCCCAATAAGAAACGCAAGAACAAGATAAAGAAGATAAGCATAGCCCGTGGCAAGCAAAGGACACCAAAGCCGAAAAGGAGGCAGACCAACGGAGCAAAGCCGCCATCGGCCATAAACAAAACAATAAAGAAGATAAAAATCGCAAAGCTCAAGGACTCGATAATGTTCAATGTACCTCACTATCCGCAGACCGAAGACTTCACCAGTTCCGCGGCGTGCGCCATGATGGTGCTGAAACACAACGACGACAGCTACAAAATGAAGAAGAACAACGAGTTCGAGATATGGCAGGAGGCAGTGCAGGGAAGCGTATGGTACGGCTCGAAGTACGGGTTGGCATACGCGCTTGCAAAGAGGGGCCTGGAGGTGACGATAATAAGCAACGTCAAGGACGAGGGTTACGAGAGGAGGCTTGCAGTGTATGAGAACGTAAACCTTGACAGTCTGTCGGCATCTTTCAACGAGGTAAGGGAGAAGTCCAGAAACCTGAACGTGCACGAGGAATTAGGCAACATATCGCTGCAGACGGTAAAGAAGACGCTGTCTTCCAACCACCTGCCAATCATACTCATCGATGCAAAAGCCATAAACCCGTACATAGAATCGAGGCCGCACTGGGTGATAGTGAAAGGCTACGACAAGGACAACTTCTACATAAATGACCCGTATTCTGATAGCACCATAACCGTAGATCCAGACATCTTCAGACAGGCGCTGGGCTTCGACAGCAACTACCATATGATTATCGCCTCAGCCTCAAAGAGGGGAGGTAATCGCCAAAACGGTCAACATGTCCAGAAAGAAGAATAAGGCTCTCATCGAAGCCACGGCTTTAGTATTGAGCCTAATAAGAAAAGAAAACGCAGAAGCCGAAGCAAAAGAGGACAAAGAAGCGCAAGAGAGATATAAGAACAAAGCAGTTGTAGAAGTAATCTACGGCGGCAAACTGGATAATCCACATCTATGCCTCTGGGATATGCCTGCAATCCCGTCAGATTCAGAAAGCATAATGGTAAACGGTGAAAGATTCGACCTCGTGTGGGGATGTGGTAAGAATGGGTTGTGGGAAACGCGCTTAAACGCGGAAAACACCGTTCCCAAAGATATACTATGCATATACCACGATACGGACGCCATGTTGCGCCAATTCATAATTCCAGACGGCCGTATATTTTTAAGAGAAGATCTGTTCTCCAGCTCGATACACATAACCTCTAACTTAACGGACTATGCCAATTCCAAGTTTCACGGCAACTTTATCTCGATGTGCAGATTCATAGAGGACGCAAAGCGCCAGTAAAGGGGTTATTTCCTGAAGATAAAAGGAAGAAGCAGCACTAATAGCTGCCGTTTCC
>JAJYVZ010000047.1 GCA_021791725.1 Microcaldota archaeon
TTGTTATCTTTCGCGCCGAATGGCTCAAAAGAACGAGCAATAAAGAATGGAGCAAGCGCCAGAAGGAGATGGCCGACAGCATATACCGCTCTAATAGGAAGCTCAGACCGGCACCCGCAAAAGCAAAATAAGAAGCTGTGCATCAATATCTTTCCCGTATCCGCGCTTGCGTTCTTGAGAATCCCGTATTCCCTCCTTATAGCGCTGCTGATAGGGAATGCCGTTTATGCCGTGTATAGAAAGCACGGGAGGCGATGAGGTAGCTTTGCCGCTCATCTTCTCGAGAGGGTCTCGAGTATGGCCCTTGCGCCGTCCATCAGTCTTTCCTGGAATTTCGGCGAATCCGGTTTTATGAATGAAGAATTCCTGTCGACAAGGTTGTTGACAGTTATTAGCACGGTGGCGCAGCTCCACCCCCTGAGCTTCCCAAGCCTGAAGAGTATTGCGCTCTCCATGTCGATTGCAATGTTGCCCTTGCCCACCAGATTTTGCGCGAACCTTGCGTCCTCTGCGTAGAAGGCGTCGCTGGCGAATATCTGGCCGCGCATGCACCCAAGGCCTTTCGATTTGAACGTGCCTTCTATCTCGTCTGTCAGTTTGGGATCCGGCAGGTATGCCTGTTCCGCCTTCTCACTACCGAAATATTGTTCGTGTATGCCGCCTTTGGTGGCAGATGCGCTTGCTCCTATTACATAATCCCCTATCCTCATGTTCTGGAGAAGCGCGCCGCCTGTTCCGTATCTAACGAATGTCCTTGCCCCGAGATGCCCCAGTTCCTCTGCCACTATGGCGATTACTGGCTGGCCCATCTGATGCGTGGCAAGCGTTATCCTTTCCCCGTTGTACGTTCCGGTGTATACAGGAAGGCCCCTGTTCTCATTCACGAGTTTGGGATCTTTCAGCAGTGACGAGAGCGCTTTTATCCTTCCCGGATCTCCGCTCATCACCACTTTCTCGGCTATGTCCCCTTTCTCCGCTTTTATGTGTATCTCTGTTGCCGCCGTTGCATCACCCTTTTATTATTCCCAAAACGTAAAGTGTGCCGTTCTTATCCTCGCTCGCCACTCTGTGGCCCTTTCTTTTCGCCCATGCGTATACGTCTATCTTGTCCGGTATGCCTGAGACCTTTACCTTTACTTCAGAGCCTTTTTGCATCGCAGGCATTGCGCCCTCAAGCGCTGCTATCACGCCCTTGCAGCTCTTCGAGGTTGCATCTATGAAACTACAGTCCATTGAATGGCACCGCTATGCGTAGACATCGAGTTCGCCGCTTATCCTCCTTTCCAGCTCGTCCTTAAGCCTTCTTACGGCAGACGACGCGATCTTGCCGCCGTATCTGTCGCCGTCAGAGCATGCCGCTCCCCTGACTCCGACTATGTCCGGATTTATCCTTACAAGCTCGTCGAAGTCCCCTATCTTTAGCGATCCGGACAGCGCCGTACTCATCATAAGCTCCTTGCCCTCGTCAACCATGGACTTTAGGGTATTTTCGTCCATGAAGTCGAAGAGGTTTCTTCCGTCTTTTGTCAATGTGTCTATGAGCATGCCGTCGCTCTTGCTCTCCTTTGCAAGGCTTATAACCGATTTTGGGTCAAGGCCGCCGTATAGGTGGCTGTCAGCGAACGTCGCGGCTATGAGCTTCGTGTTGGTCCCCTCTATCGCCTTCTTGCTCTCAACAAGTATGTCGAGCGCGGTTTTGTAATCGGTATTCACGAAGCCGACCTTGACAGACGTGGCATTGAGCATAGCGGCCCCATATACGGCCAATGCGACTGTGCCAACCTGGTTTGGAACCGCTCCAAGAGTGACGCTAACGTGTATCTCTTTTGGAAATGCTTCCCTTACCTGCTTTATCACCGGCGGGAAGTTAGCGCCTATGAGGGTTTCCTGGAGGTTCTTCACGTCGACTATGTCTGCCCTTCCAATGACCGCCTGCTTCGCTTCCTCAAGATCCTGTACGCTTACCATAAGCATCATATGCTCACCTTGGACTCCCAGCTTCCGCCGCCTCTTCTGTCTTCGCCTCTATGAGGCCAAGCCTTGCGAGGTCCGAGCGCATCTCCGCCTTCTCCTCGCCTGCCAAGTCTTGGAGCGGCAGCCTTACTCCCCCGCCAGACATGCCCATTAGCTCTCCCCAGTACTTTGCCATCTGCACGGGCAGGGCTCCGCCGGTCCTTGCAACTGTCTGCGACCACCACTTCCTCGATACTTTTTTTATCGGTTCTATCTTCCTGTAGAGTTCCCTTGCCTTATCAAGTTCTCCGTTTGTGGCAAGGTCTATGAAGTTCACGTAGTCGTGCCTGTCCCTGGAGTCGAAGCGCCAGTCGCTTGTGTTAGCAAACATGACCTGCTGGTGGAAGTTGTAGAAAGGCTCAAAGAAGAATATCTCCTCGTCGGGCATGCTGACCACCGCCTTGTCCCCTACGGCAAGGTGCGTGTCTATAGACAGCTGCATGTTCCCGCTGGCCTCCTTTATGGCAATCATGTTTTCTATGTCAGCTAGCCTTGACATGCCCTTCGCGGACATTGTTATGCCGAACTGCGGAGAGTTGTAGAAAGCTATACCGATGTCTGTCCTTGACGCTATTCTCTCTATGAATTCTATCACCTGCTCCTCCTTCTTCGCCATTATGTACGGCGCGGCAAGTATTATGAAATCGTATCCAAGCGATTCAGCCCTGTTTGCCAGCGACACGGCCTCCTTTGCCGACGTATGCGTGACCTGGAATGCTATCCTTGCCCTTTTCTTTACAAGACTGGGCGCCAGTTCCATCAGCCTCAGCCTCTCTTCGTCCGTAAGGCTCCAGAACTCCCCCATGTTCCAGGAGAATCCCATGCCAGCAACCCCAAGCCTTAGCACGTGTTCAACATTGTGCTCCAGCCCTTTTTCGTCTATCTCGTCTTCGCTTGTAAATGGCGTTACCATTGTAGTCCATTGGCCTGTCAGATTCTCCCTTCCCCATGCCTTGGATTCGCCCTTTGAATAATCCATATGGGATTCTATCCATAGAAGGAATAAAAAATGTTTTGCGCGCCGGCGTTTACTTGCGGGGTTGCGGCTGTTATGCCGGTTCGCGGCGCTAAGCTGCTACTGTGCGTTCGCGAGGATTTACTCGCTGGTATCCTGAAGGCTATTAAATTTTGCTCCAGAGAGTATTATGTCATATGGAGCAAAAAATAAACTATTTTGACCAGATAGCGAAGAACCGGCTTAGGTCGCTGCTGTTGCTGCTATTCTCGTTTATAGTTTACCTTGTGGCATCTTACACCTTCTTTTACTTCCTGCTTGCAGAATTTGGAACCTACGGGCTAATAGGGTTCTTTACAAATGTGCATGTTGTTCCGAATTTCAGCCTGCAGTCGTTCGCTGACTTGGGCTCAGCGCTCAATCGGGGCATTCTTTCCTTCAGCTTTGCGGTTGTGGCTTTATATGCAGTGTATGCTTACTTGTCGGCAAGCAGGAACATACTTAACGCGACGCGCTCGCAGGAAGCCGACAGAGGCAAGTACAAGCAGTTATACGACATTATAGAGGGTCTTGCAGCTGCGTCTCAGATTCCGATGCCGCGCGTCTACATAGCTGACGACAGCGAACCGAACGCCTTTGCCACTGGCATAAGCCAGCGAAGGGCAGCGATAAGCGTCACCAAGGGGCTGCTGTCCAACATGGATAAGAGAGAGATTACAGGCGTCCTTGCACACGAGGTTTCGCACATAGCTAACCACGATATGCAGCTTATGACCATGGCAATAGCGCTGAGCGGCGCTATGGGAATTATCAGGGTTGTAGAGAAGGTGGTGGTTGCCCTTGAGACTGCTGTTGTAAGCATCGTAGTTTCTTTGGCGTATGCCGCTGCGATGATGGTCGCTCTTTTCATGCAGTGGATAATGAGCATGCTGATAGGGATAGGGGCAGGGGTTTATGGGGTGGGGACGATAGCCGGAATCGCAGATGGATACAGCCTAGGCTACGCCTTTTCCCAGGCCCCGAATACGGTCGTGGCATCGTCATCTGTGCTGGCTGCGGCGGTGATAGCCGGGATCGCGGTGTTCTTGATTACAGAGGCCGTCATATTAAAGATATTGCGCGTGCCGGGGGTGGTCTTTGAGAAGTTTGGCCGCGAGAAACACGGGTTTGAGATCCTTGCAATACTTCTCTTCTCCCCGATAATCTTTGTGATTGCGGCCATATCCACGCTTTTTATCATTATTGTGAATTTTTCCATATCAAGGAAAAGGGAATATATGGCTGATGCAAACGGCTCTAGGATTACTAGGGATCCTGCAGGGCTGGCGAATGCGCTGAAGAAGATAAAGGCATACGAGAAGATGTCGGCGGCAGACTATGCGCGCAAAGTGAAAAGGATTACTTATCTATATGACAGGATGGCGGAAGCATCGGAGAAGAACGACGAGGCTGGCTACAACAGCGCCAGGGACGAGTACAGGCAGCTTTATGCATACCTGACTGACAGTGGCGGGGGATCGCAAAGCCCCAAGGACGGCATGCTTCTTGACAGGTTCTTTGCTGGCTATGGCAGCATGCTTATCTCGTCTATCTACTTCAACGCCAAGCAGGAGAGGAAGCCGTTCCTGTCCGACCTGTTCTCCACCCATCCGGACATAGACGAGAGAATACGCATACTTGAAGGGATGTATTGACCCTCGTGCCTGCCGCACTTACAGAATGCATAGCCTGCAGCAAGGCCGGGAATGCTCTGCCCCAGAAGCAATAGCCAGACAGGCACACCATATTTTTAGGTCTTGCCATTGCCAATAATAACGATGCCATGGCAGAGCTCAAGGGATACGGGCTGATGGATTACGCCAATTGCAAAACGTATGAGGACTTCCTAGAGAAAGGGGAGGATGTGCTTTATATCTCTGACAACGTCGAGTTCCTTGTCTCGGAGTACAACAACAACCAGGGGAGCGGGAAGATCACCTTAAACGGGCCGTTTGTAGTTACAAACTACAGGACATTCATGGCTTATGAGAAGAAATCCCTGTCAGGGATATTCGGGGGCAAGAAGGAAATAACGATAGATGCTGAAGCCATTTATGACTTCGAATACGCGAAGAAGGAGATTGTCTACGCCATAGACGCGCTGAAAAGGATAGCCGCGTCTGGAGGCGGGTTGAAGGTCATGGATGTGACAAAGGAGGAGATGGAGCACAGGCCAAACATAACCAGGATACCTCTGTTGGAGAGTATTGATATAAACAAGTCGCTTTTCGGAGGGGAGACCATGAAGGTTGGGATATTCGGCCTTACGTTTGGGGCGACTGCCGCAAAGTTCAGGAAGATAGGCGAGGGGATACAGTCCATCTTTTCCTTGGGGAGAAAGAGGGACGGCAAGGACTGGCTTGCGGTGCATGATATAGACGTAAAGAGCCCATTTCGTCTCGCTTCCCAGGTTGAGAGCAAGTATGTCCTGAAATCCAATTACACGCAGGAGCAGGTGGATGAATTCATGAAGAAATACCCGAAATGCGGCCAGGCCGTTGCATATCTTGAGACAAGGATAGAGGACAATATGAAGAACATAGAAAAGCTCAAGGAGCTGGCGAAGAAGAGCGAGGAGATAGCGTTTAGCTGAAGGGCAGGATTATTTTTCCCACGGCTTGGCCATTCCCGGATCGTTCTTGTATTTCTCTGCCGCCTCGGCGCTTATCCTGTCGCGCTTCTTTGTATTATGATACCACAATGCAGCGTACGCCAGGCCGAAGAGTACTACCAGGATTCCGTATATAAACCCGCTAGCCATTAGGACAATGCCGAACGCAGTGAAGAAGACGATCAGGCCCACAATATATGCCCTTAGCAGAGACGAGGTTGCAACCACGCTATCGTATCTTATTTTCCGTGAAGTTTTAATAACCTTGCCCCGAGCCGGGTTTTTGTTCTCTGAAAGCGCGCTTCTGGCGTCCGCACCCCAAGAAATTACGAATATTAACCTTTTGTATAGAATATTCTTATAGGTAGGCGTAAACTACCCCATTGCAAGCAATGGGGCATTCCATGATTGATTTGCATGTCGCACAGCAACGTTGGGCAAACCAACCTCATCGGAACGCATGAGTCCGTTTACAGGGACTCGCCTATTGGAAATCT
>JAJYVZ010000002.1 GCA_021791725.1 Microcaldota archaeon
GTTTGCCCTTGTCGGATACAGCATAGCATATCCGCAGATTCTGCAGGTCGCTTCTGGTATACAGATAAACGAGCCGATGTACGTTACAGCCATTGCAGACGGAGCAAAAAAGACGGTTTCCCTCGTTCCCACAGGCATATTGAATGAATACGGTTCTTCTGCGTTCATCTCGCCTGACACCTCGATATTCATATCCCTGCAGGATGCGGAGCTAATCACGAACAGGTACTCGTACAACATCATATTGGTAAAGGCCACGAACACCAGCACTGTCGCGCCCCTTGATGCGCTCCTCACAGACATATACGGCAGCAACGCAAGGATATTGTCAGTGCAGGCAATAGCGCAGACCGTCTCCAGCATAACTGGTTCGCTGGGCATTCTGCTTGGGGCAATTGCCGGGATATCGCTATTGGTAGCAGGAATAAGCATACTCAGCATAATGATGGTGTCGGTTTCGGAAAGGACGCACGAGATAGGCATACTCAAGTCCATAGGCTTCAAGAGACGGGACGTGATGATGCTGTTCCTGTCAGAGGCGCTCATAATAGGCCTGGCAGGAGGGCTGATTGGGGTTGCCGTTGGGGCAGGTGGCGCATATGCAGTACCTGCGCTGACCGGAAGCGGTGCAGGAGGCGCAAGTGCGGCCCCTTCCGGTGCGTCTTCCGGGGGATTTGCAGTGCGGGCAGGATCCGGAGGCGGAGGTTTCGGGGCGGGGGCGACCAACGGAAGATTCGCCGGAGGGCAAAAAAGCTTCGGAACGACGCCCTCAGGCGGAGCTTCGCCTGCATCGCTGTCATTCACCCCGCAGGTTAGCGTGGCCGTTGTACTAATCGCCATATTCATTGCGATCCTCGTGAGCGTGGTGTCTACGTTATATCCAGCATGGAAAGCTTCAACAATCGACCCGATAAAGGCACTTAGGTCAGAATGATTTTTGAACAATAGGAAGGAATGGCGCAAGTTGTCTTTAAAGTGCAGCTACCTTCTTCTTTCCCAAACCCCATGGACCCATTTCCGGATATTTCCTAACTAGCCCTATCCCCACCTTTATGTAACTGTCGAAATCCTTTCTCTCAATACTCTCGATGAACGCCTTTCTCAATTCTTTTTGCAATCCAACGATGTGGAAATATTTGTGGTTGTAGTAATATCCAGTGTGGCCCGGCCAAAAACTTTCTGCGTCTTTGGTCAGCGAGGTAAGTGCGAACGCAGCTATCTCGGCAAGCGCCCATACCTGCCCGTCCTTGAGGCCTTCACTGGCATAATGCCTTCGGTATATCTCGAAATAATGCGATAGGATAAGCTCATGTGCGGTCATCCTCCGCATCTGGTAAGGGATATCCCTATAATCTCTTATTATCACTGGCGCATGCCCCCAGTTTGAAGCGCCTCTGGTGACTGGGGATAAAACGCATATGTATTCAGGATACGCCCAGTTATACCCTGTGGTTGTTTCTACGTATTTTGAAAATTCATCATTGATCTTGTTCCACGATTTTTGGTACAGTTTTTGCTTTAGCCTGATGCCGGGCATCTCTTCCCTGTATAGTTCCTCGATGTGTTCGCGGCTAAGCTCTTTATTGAGCTGCATGGATATGTTGATGTCATATTCCTTGTCTATGACAAAGATTAATCTCATAGAGGTCATTCGCTTTGTTTTTAATTAATATTTTGGGGGATAACTATTTTATATTCATAGTGAAAGATAGAGAAACCTCAAAAGATCCTTTTGGCGTTTTTGCCTTCGGCCTTTTTGCGTATGCGTTCCCTTACCCAATCCATTACATTTTCACTCGTCAGGATCTGCCAGTGCCTCTTCTCAGCCAGTCTCTTAAGTTCTTCGGTAGGATTCAGCGCTATTGATACACCTACCATCTCAAGCATGCCCCTGTCAGATATAGAATCCCCGAATCCTATCGAACCTTCCAGGCTGCTCTTCGCAGAGAATCTCCTGAGCGCTTCCTCCTTTCCTCCTGGGAGATGGAGGCCGGTTTCCACTCTTCCGGTATATGTTCCATCCCTCTTCTCTGATACAGTGCCGTATACTATTCCTATCCCAAGGTCTTTTGCTGCAAGCGATACTGCCTCGTATGCGCTCATGGACATGAGCACAGGTACAAAGCCTAGCTCCTTGAGCCCATGCACCAGTTCATAGGAAGACATGTGGATGTTGGGCTTAAACGTCTCGAAGAATGACGAGGCCTGCTTTGAGATATCATCTGTCCTCCTGCCTCTCAAGCCTTCTGCCAGCAGTACCCCCCATCTCTCACACCAGTCATCGTATGGCAGCTCCTTGTTCTTATACATCTTAAGAATCTCCATCTGTTCTTTGTAGCATTCTTCAGAATATGCACCAGAAACGTGGAGATACTCGATAAAGGCCATTGATATGAATCCTTTGCTGAGCGTTCCGTCGAAATCCAGAATAGCGAATCTTTCCATTAATATCGTCTCTTCGATGCCCTCAGTCTCCTGCGATAGAATTCTCCGAGGGTTTTTCTCTTACATACTCTTTATCCCTCTGAAGTCGTCCCCTCCAATAGGCTTGTGTTTGTTGCATGGCCTGAATCCGCACTTTATTGCATCCCCAAGTTCCGCAAACCACACCCTGTTCTCCTTCATCTTAAACCTGCCATACCCACATTCTGGCCTGCCGAATATCTTGCCCTGCCACCACCCGGCATGTTTTCCTGGAATCGGGGTTAGTATTGTAATTCCGTCTTTTATCACTTTATATTGTTTTTCCATAGTTCCGCCAATTACGTTTTTGTATGCCTTATTCCTCTTGCCTTTTGCATATCTGTTATGCACTTCTATAATTATATTGTGTGCTTTTCGTTTTGCGGCGCATTAATATATTTTATCCTTTCATATTCTACATTGTTGGTTTTTATGGAGGTTAAAGACAGGGAAGATAGGTTCCAAATCAATAAATTAATGAAAGTCGCAGTGTCAAATGCGGATACATTCGATGATATTCAGAGAGGCGTCATGGGGGTACTGAGGCTTGCAAGCCATATGACGCCGAATGGAAGGCTTGGATATCTGTCCGCAATAATAAGTTCTTTGGGATATGAGAGGATAGGGGAGATGACAATACGGTTGGAGAACGTGACAGCACAGCTCAGGGAGAATGCGGACATGTTCGGCTTCCCTGTTTTCTCTTCTTCTGATATCTTCCCTCCTGGAGGCGTGATGGAAGCGCGAATCAAAGCATCTGGCGAGAAACTGTCTCAAGACAACTTCAACAAGTTCTGGGATTCGATATTGGGATCCGGTTTCGTGACTGACATATTCATGACTCCGCATTGGGAGCTTTCCAGTGGAGCGAAATTGGAATATCAGAAGGCATGCGACATGAAGATGGTTACACATCTTTACGACTTAGCCTCAAAGGAGACGCCTTCATCGCATGGCGAAGGCGGCGAAGCTGAGAAGTTGGTTTTGAATATATGGAACCAGTCTTCTGATTCAATACAAGATATTTACAGGCAGGGAGGGAAAAGGCCGTATTACCTTGATCATGAAGAAGAGAAGAAAGCGGATTTTAGGCTTTTGGAAAGTATTGAATACGGAGATGCCCTCAGAAAGGAGATATCAGGAAATATTGGATTTCTGAAGAGATGCTTTAAAGATGCGCTTCGCCGCGAGAAAGCTAACAGAAAGGCACTAACCGAGTATTACAGGTTTAAGGATAAGACAGGTACGAGATAGTTCGCGTATTTGCGCCGAGAAGGATAATGTTTAATGCCGCAGAGCGACGCATCCCATAACTACTGATTCCAAAACGGATAATTGCTAGTAAATTTTATTAGGTATATCAGGGAATATGTGCCCCCCCCCCTTCCGTCATTGAATGTGGGTTTCAAATGCAGGTTGGCTGGGAGTTGGTGCATCTTTTCTTTTCTTCAAAAAGAGGAAGAACGCCAAGAGCGCAATCACTACCGCAACAAGGACATAATATTCCCAATATCCGCTAGGGCGGGTAGAACTTCCGCCGGCGCTGCTGGCAGGGCTATTTGTACCGTGTTGCGCTGCGCTTGCGTTGTACACGGTAGTGGTGATGGTGGACGGTGCGACTGGCGCAAAGCTCATGTTGATTGCGGTTGCATTCCCTCCGACGGCGAATGAACCGGCACTGCGATTTGCGGTGTAATCTGGCACTGCGCCAACAGAATAGTTGTAGCTTCCTGACTGTTCCATAAAACTTATCGATGCGTTTCTTGAAGTGATGGTCTGGTTTCCAAACGTCACCGACCAGCGTGAGCCAACAGGCAATCCTGATTCGTAGAATTTAATGAGGTATAATGTGATGTTGTATGTCTCCGCCGGCAAGAGGATAATATTCGATACATAACCTGCAGATAGCGCCGTGGCTGCAATATTGTGCTTCCCTGGGGGCAGGAATTCGGTGAAATGCCCGTCATACAGGTTTCTCATGGAACCATCAATATTTAGGCTTGCGTTTGCGCTGACAATCTCTCCGTTTATGGTTGCAGGCAAACCTGAGGTAGAGAAGTTGGGATATTCCATCACGCCCTCTCCGAATGTAGATATATATAGGTTCCTGCCTGCCATCTGCGCGCCACTGATGATGCCAGCATGTATGTTATAGTTTATTGGTATCCAGCTCTTGCCCAGATTTGTCGATATGTATGCGCCGCCACTCGTGGCTGCCAGCAACGGATATCCTGTTGTGTTCAGGAAAACGAGCCGCCCCCTCCACGGAGCTGCGCCAAGGTATTCAGGCAGCACGAGGTTGGATTCCAGCTGCGAGAAGTTCTTTCCGCCGTTGGTACTGATGAAGACCCGGCCATTTGGAGAGAATTCTCCAGTTAGCGCCAATACAACAGAGCTGTTTGCTGGATCCGCAACCACCGAATCTACATAGCCGTCACTCCCCCTATAGCCTGATATTCCGGAGCTCATTGACCAGGTACTGCCACTATTCCAGAAGACCCCGTCCGTAGTGCCGACCACATATCTTCCTGGCCCGACCATTGTTATACCGGTTTCGTTCTGCGGGGATCCGGACATGAGGTTCCATGACGCACCATAACTGCTGCCGATATACAGACCACTCTGGGTTGAGAAGAGCGCCTGCGTATGATTGTATGGATTAGCGTACATCATCGAGCTGACTACGCAGCAGTAGGAACTGATGACTGGCACGGAAGGAAGGTAGGTGAAAGTATTTGCAGCGTCATTCGATACCGAGAGGTGCGAGTTCTCGGCAAAGGCATAAATCCAAGAGTTGTTGTATGGATTGACGTATATGGCAGTTCCTTCTCCAAATGGTAGCGTATCGGACTCCCACACCCGTCCTCCGTTCCTAGATGTTATCGTGCCGTAATCCTGCATCTCGAGCATGATGAAGTTGCCATTATTGCTCATAGCGAGGCCGTACGAGAGTGCTGTCGAAAGATTGCCGTTTATCGCTTTGTATGTGACACCTGAGTCTCTGCTCTCATAGACTCCCTGATCCGAACCAATGATTACGATGCTGTCGTTTTTCGGGTCTACAATCATGCCTCCGTTATCTGTGCCCTGCGCGGTGGTGTGAAAGCTCCTGCCGCCGTCGAATGAGTATGCGGCGTATGCCCCGCCGTGCGCCCACATTCTGCTCCTGTTCAGAGGGTCGAAGAGCACCTCTACAACATGCGCTTTGTTGCCGTAGTTGTCAAGAGAGGAGTTGAGGCCTGGTGCGGGCTCGAACGTAGAGCCGCCGTCATAAGAGACCCATGCCGTGGTTTCAGAGGCGTTCGAAGTGGCTATAGCCGCGTAAATCAGTGAGGAATTCCATGGTGATACTGTGATGCTCCATACGTCATCTGCGCCAATCTTGCTGAAATTGTATGCCTTTGTCCACAAAGCGCCCCCATCGATCGACTTGTAGAGGTATTTGTTCATGTCTGAGAAGGCGTAGAATACGCCATTTGATTCTGAGAAGTCGAAGACATATTGCTTGGGGAAGACAAGGCGCCACGTGCGTCCCGAGTCGGAGCTTGATATCACTCCTTCGAGTGAGCCTGCGAAGAGCGTGCCGTTTACTTCCGTGATGTCCTTGGTGAAGTTGAATTGCGATACTTTATACCACCACCCGCCGCCATCATCTGTGCGGTATATTCCGCCCAGGGTGAAGCCCACCAGAAGCTCATCTGGATTTGACTGATTGATCCATATGTCGCTTATCACGCCGTAAGGAAGCCCCAAGTCTGCAGGAACCCATGTCTTGCCATTATTGACTGTCTTGTAGACGCCTCCTGATCCGTCTGGTCCAGCATCTCCAGTTGAGGTTCCGGATACGCCGTATATGATCTTTGGATCGGAGCCGTCGATCGCAAAAAGGCATATGTGCCCTGTCGCATTCTGCAGGCCTCCGTATCTGCCCTGAAAGTTCGGGATATGCGCTGGGCCCAGAGGTAGCCATGGATACCCTGTGAAATTAAATGGCGCTGGGGCGCCCATGTTCACTGTAGCAAAGACGCTGCTGTGCGACGAATTCAGGTAGAAGGTCTTGGAGTAAAACTGCATGTAGGGATTCTCTACAGAGACGTTGTATGAGCCGTAGCTCGCATTCGGAAGCGTAAAACTGCCGCTCGCAGTCAGCTGCTCCTGCATGCCGTTTATGAACAAGGTTGAGTTGTAGGCAGGGTTCACCGAAAGTGTCAATACGCCGCCCTGTGCCGACAACGCCACAGTTCCGGGCACAGCGAGAGTGGCAAGAAGATATACAGTCAGAAGTAGAGAACCTTGGTGGGAAGGGTTGTTTGCCATGCAAACGCCGCGATACCATAAGGGTCTTGTTATTTTTATATCTTTGCCGCAACTTGCCGTGTGGGAGTTGGCATTTAACAAAGTGAGCATATTACTGATTGCCGCAGGCCGGATTTGAACCAGCGACATTTCGGTCTCTGCAATAAAACCTTTTGGTTTTACTTCAGCCGAACGCTCTCCCGGACTGAGCTACTGCGGCAGTTTAGATTGGTATTCACTTCAAAGTTTATAAGCGTTGCTTGCGAAAAGGATTCATGATTGAAGAACGATGGTTTGCTCTCGGCAAGGCTTCGGACTACGCCAATCTCGACGGAGTGGATTTCCGTGAGTACCAGTTCAACATAATAAGGAGCATCTTCAGCGGAAAGAACACGCTGGTTATACTGCCGACCGGGTTGGGAAAGACGCTTATAGGCGTCTTCGCCATGGCTAAGGCTATTGCTGACGGAAAGAAGGCCATGTTCCTCTCTCCCACTAAGCCCTTAAGCGAGCAGCATTACGAGACATTGAAGAGATCGCTAAAGATTAATGACGGGGGAATGGCGCTGCTCACAGGCGCGCTTGGGACAAAGAAGAGGAAGGTTGCCGAGGATAGCGCACAAGTAATGGTGGCAACTCCGCAGACAGTCATGAACGACATGAAGAAGGGATCCCTCTCGCTCGATGATTTCGGCGTCATCGTGTTCGACGAATGCCACAGGGCAGTTGGAAAGTATGCATACACCTATGTAGCCAACGAGGCCTGGCTTAAGGGCACCCAGATACTCGGATTGACTGCGTCGCCAGGGAGCAAGAAGGAGAAGATAGAGGATCTTCTTGCTACGCTGCACATAAACAGGATAGAGATACGGGCATCAACAGATCCCGACGTAGCAGGATATGTTATGGCTAAAGAGATGCGCGTTATCTCTGTGCAGAAGTCCCATAGGATAGAGGAGGCTGCCGACCTTCTCAAGCCGCTCATAGAAGAAAACATGTCTGTGCTGAAGAAGCTTGGCTTGATGCCCTTCAAGAGGTTCGAGAGCATGCCTAAGGGAAGCTTGATAGGGATAGGCGATGAGATACGTAAACTTCAAGCGCCGAATTACAGGTTCGCGGCGATGGCAGCGTACATAAAGCTGCTGAACCTCACCCACGCATACGACATGCTGGAGACCGAGGGGTTCTACCCGTTCTCTTCATACCTGCATTCGCTTTACGCAAAGGAGAAGAAGAGCAAGGCGCTTGAGAGCCTATTGAGGAATGAGGGATTCGGAAAGGCAAAGAGAATAATAGACAGTGCAATAGAAAAGGGGGAGGAGCATCCGAAAGTTACTGAACTGATAGGCTTATTGAATGCGAGAAAGGGAAGGAAGGCAATAGTCTTCGCGCAGTACCGGTCAACGATAACAATGCTTGTGAAGAAGCTTGTTGATTCGGGATTGAATGCAAGAGCATTCGTGGGGAAGAGGGACGGGGTGACCCAAGAAGCGCAGAAGCAGACCATAGAGGACTTTAGGCGCGGGGCATTCGATGTGCTCGTATCTACCTCTATCGGGGAGGAAGGATTGGACATACCAAACGTTGACACTGTTATCTTCTACGAACCGATATCGAGCGAGATAAGGAACATACAGAGGAAGGGCAGGACTGGAAGGCATTACTCTGGAGAGGTGATATTCATGATGGCCAGGGGCACAAAGGATGAGATATACTTCTTCATGTCAAAGAGAAAAGAAGCAAAGATGATGAGGACTGTGGAAAACGTGAAGAGAGAGCTTGACAAGGAGAACAGACTGGAGAGGTCACTCTCCGCGGGGCAGCACAGGCTGCTATAATCATGTCAGGTTCTATTTCCTGCCTTTCTCTTCTATTATCGAATTGAGATACGTGTGGAACTTGTTTATCTCCCTGCTGTGGATCTCTGCCAGCACCTTGTTGCCTATCTTCTCCTCATTCCTGCAGTATATTATCGCTTCGGCTATGTCTGCAAGCTTTGCTATCCTTGACTCTACAGTCTTTCTCTCTTTCTCTTCCTTTATCAGCCCCCTGTACTTTTCGTACATGTGGTCGTTGTTCATCATGTGGAACATTCTGTCAAGGGTATAGTCTGTGAGCTTGTCGAGCGCAGCTCTTAACTCGTCTGACAGCTTCCCCTGGTTGTACTTCGCGTCGTGCGGTATGTCGCCGCTTACCACCTCGTCGGCATCATGGAGTATGGCTATCCTCATGACCCTCTCCGTGTCGTTCTTTATGCCGGTGCGGTTGAAGTAGTCTGAGAAGGTCATCGCTATAAGCGCTACTGCTCCGCTGTGCTCCATAACCGTCTGCTTCCTTATCGTGGATTTTGTGTTGTACCTTATTATTGAGGAGAGCCGGTTTGTGGAGTAGTCAAGAAAGCCTTCCAGGAGCTCGTCTATGTCCTCGTGTATCTTCTGCGGGTCTGGTGTTTTCTGCGCCATGCGATCAATCATGCGAAATAACGAATAAAAGTATATATATTTTCCCTACGATAAAGTAATATTCAGTAACTGTTTTTGCGGTATTTTTCATGGGGGTATTAGATCTCAACTGGACAGAGAAGTACAGGCCTTACAAGCTTGACGAGGACATAAGGAAGACTCCGATAGTCGACAGGCTCAAGGCCTTCGTAAAGACAAGGAACTTCCCCAACATGATCTTCGCCGGCACTGCCGGCGTTGGAAAGACGACGTGCGCCATAGCAAAATACAAAACAATAGAGAAATGCTTTTATATGGCCAGAGAATAATATTTGATGGTTCCATGGAGAATAAGTATGAATTTACAAAAAGCGAATTAACTAAGATTAATGAAGCAGATGGGATACTGCGCGATGGCAATGTGAGTTTGGCTGTGTATGTGCTTAAGAGATCCCTTGATAGGAATAAGTTTGAAAAAGTAATGTCAGAATTGATATTATGCAAGATAAAGGAAGGCAAACATTTTCTTGGCACAGCATCAAAGCTAGTGCACGCGTCTGGCTTTCTGCCAGATGGAATTGGATACCTTAAACCAGAGATAATAAAAGGCGTAACATATCTTTTAGGTAAAACAGATAGTAAATATGGAGATAAACCAGACCATATAAGATATCGTCATTTCCGGGATGCCTTATCTTCAATATCTGCATTCAATTTAGAAAAAGGGCAATTCGCAAAAGAGGTAATATGCTACGCTGATGAGAGTCTACTTGTAAATGGTGGACATCTACGTGAACCGTTGGCCATATTAAAAAATTATGTTAATTACCTAACTCCGGAAGATGCAAGCGTATTGAAGCAAAAAACCCTTAAAATACTATTTGAGGGCCTGGATACGCATCCATCTTCTTCCACAGATTTAATTGATTTGGTAATTCCAGCAATAAAGGTTCCATTGATTTTTAATCTAACACAACAAGAGGCAAATCAGTTGCAAATGAGGCTGAATTCAAGTATGGTAAATGTGTTTTTAGAACGCTGGGAGAAGTATGAGCCATTCCTAACCGAAGCTCCTTCCATAAATAGGGAAATGCTTCGTGGACTATCAAATATGCTAAGTTTATACGAACAGAAAAGAGGATAATAAAACATTGTTCAAAATAATATCATTATAGAATTTATAATAGGAAATAACAAAAGAAATTAATTTTGGTAACTGTTTTTGAGGTATTTTTCATGGGGGCATTGGATCTTAACTGGACAGAGAAGTACAGGCCTTACAAGCTTGACGAGGTCATAGGCCAGACTCCGATAGTCGACAGGCTCAAGGCATTCGTAAAGACAAGGAACTTCCCCAACATGATCTTCGCCGGCACTGCCGGCGTTGGGAAGACGACGTGCGCCATAGCAATGGCGCACGAGCTCTATGGGGAGAAGATAAACGAGGCTTTTCTCGAGCTCAATGCAAGCGATGAACGAGGAATAAACGTGATAAGGGTTAAGGTCAAGGAATTCGCCAGAACACTTGCCCTGTCCAGCGACCTTGTAAAGATAATCTTCCTTGACGAGGCAGATTCCCTTACTCCCGAGGCGCAGCACGCGCTTAGGAGGACGATGGAGAAGTATTCTGCCACAACCAGGTTCATACTGAGCGCGAATTACGCCAGCAAGATAATAGAGCCGATCCAGAGCAGGTGCGTTGTATTGAGGTTCAAGCAGCTCAACGAGCAGGAGATGGAGAAGTACATAGTCAGGATAGCTGAGAAGGAAGACCTGCAGGTCGACAAGAAAACAGTAGAAGCGCTGATATACGTGAGCGACGGCGACCTCCGGAAGCTGACTAACGTGCTGCAGAGCGCGTGGGTGCTTGGAACCCAGATATCTGAGAAGAATATATACGACATAGCGGCAAGGGCGAGGCCAAAGGAGATAACCTCGATGCTAAGGTACGCCATAGACGGCGATTTCGCGAAGGCGAGGGCTGAGCTCAACACGCTTATACTTGCGCAGGGCATGTCAGGAGAGGATATACTCATGCAGTGCTACAGGGAAGCGCTGAACCTCGACATAGAGGACAAGATGAAGCTCAGGATGGTTAGCGCGATAGGCGACTACAACTTCAGAATGGTTGAGGGCGCAAACGAGAGGATACAGCTTGAGGCGATGCTGGCAAGGTTCGCGCTCTTCAGGACGAGCAAAGAGACCTCTTGATGGTTTTATAGAGAAGGAAAAAGTAAGCCTGGATCTTGACGGTACGGTTGCGAATACCTATGGGGCGATGGTCGATGTATCCAATGAGAGGCACGGCACGCGAAAAAGATACGAGGATCTTATCCACTATGATTTCTACAGGATATTGGAGATAGACAAGGAGGAGATGAAGCAGATATGCAGGGAAGTATTCACGATTAGGGGGAAGGTAGGGAAGCTGAGCTGTGACATACCAAAGATAGTCAATGCGCTCAGGAAGAATTTCAGCGTATACATAGTGACAGCAGCCGCAATGAAGAGAGAGGAAGTTTTGGCATGGCTGGAAGACAACGGCATTGCGGTCGACGGCTTGATCTTCACGCAGAACAAGGAGGAGATCGGAGCGTTCATATATGTCGAGGACTCGCCTGACTTGGCAAGAAGGCTCTCTGCCGCTGGCAAACGGGTCGTGCTGATAAAAACCCCTTACACCGCAGGCATGGTGGATGATCTGAGGAAGATTCCTGATGCATACCAAAACATAATACCGGCAGAGGGTTGGGGGGAAGTGCAGGAGATAATAGAGCGCGAGTTCGAGAAGCTGAGAAGGGATTGAGTGGGGAGAAAGCTTGTCTTGGGAATAGATTTCGACGGCACGATAGCTGAGACTATAGTCAACGTCTTGCAGCTGCTGAACAGGAGGCATGGCAAGAATCTCTCATTGAACGACGTGAAGAAGTACTTGTTCAACGACATTTACGGCATAAGCAAGGAGGAGCTTAACAATGCCTACGCGAAAGTCTTGTTGAGCGGGGAGGACGTAGCCTTGGTCGATGACAGGATACCGGAAATAATCAGAGGGTTCGACGGCCTCTTCGATGTGTACGTAGTGACTGCCAGCCTTGCAGGAAAGGGCTGCATAGAAGAATGGCTGGACAAAAAGGGCATACGCGTGAAGGGCATCGCAATAGTGAAGAGCAAGGCAGAATTCAAGGAAGGGGATGTATTTATCGATGACAGCCCTTTCAATGCGCAGTATTTCTCAGGCGTAGGCAAAAGGATCATACTCCTGAAAAGACCGTATTACAGTTATGGCGCGGAGATGGATGATGACAGAATAATCAAAGCGGAGAACTGGAAGGAAGCGGAGGCCAGGGCAGTCGAACTTGCAAAGGATGACTAACGCTGCAGGATTTGCACCAGAATCCCTGGAATTGCAGATAACGCTTATTATAATACGCTCTTGAAATTTGGTTGGGGGAATTAAATAAACAGGGATAGAGGGGGAACGAAGGAGAACACCAACTTTGACTTGTACATACCGGCAAATGAGTTCGTTTCGATGCATGAGGAGAACGCAACCATCAGCAAAACGCTCAGAGATGCGGAAGCCATAATCTCGCCAAGGGAACTTTACAGCGTCTACAGGCAAGGAGGAAGAAGGTTGGAGACGGGAAAGATATCGAATGGTGAACTGTTCGATCTCTTTAGGACATTAAAGAATAATACAGGATATTCGGCATCTCCAGAACGCAGACTTCTGGGTGGAAGAAGTCAATATGTTTGAGGTTTCGGGGGGGTTCAGTCGTATATAAACCTGAGAAATCTCCATTCGGTACAGAACATAAACGGTTTTTTGAAGGAGCTTGGCGTGGCATCCGAGGAATCCGTTGTCATAAGCCACTACGGAAAATTCAAATACGCAGCAATTTACGTGCCACCGATAGTAAACAACCACCCGGCCTTCGATTCTGCGTTTCCGGACTCGTCGCTTGAGTCGCTGAATAGGAATGATCCGATAGGCGTATGGTAAAAGGCGGCACGTGCCATTCGCTGACGCAACAAGCCATCAGGGAAGGCAATCCCGGCTATGATAAATTTTTATACTGATATGTTAGATATATATAGGCCGTAGGCGTTAACAGTAGCTTATGTACAACAACAGGAACATAGTGCTGCATGAGCTAATCGGCTTACGAGTCAGGGTCCTCCGATCTGAGGACAGATATCAGAAGAACATCAGCGGAACGGTGCTTGACGAGACGAAGAACACGCTGCTGGTAGACACGGAAAGGGGCATGAGGCGCGTCGTAAAGAAGACGTCTGTGTTCAGGTTTTATGCCGAGAGAAAGAGTTTTATAGTTAAAGGAGAAGAAATCAACTTCAGGCCGGACGAGCGCATCGAGAAGGCATTGAAGTTTTATAGGAAGAGAGTAATCTGATGGAAAAGGAATGCAACGACAAGAACTGCCCCGTGCACGGGACGATAAGCACCAGGGGTTCTGAGATAGCCGGAAAGGTCGTAAGCGACAAGGCAAGGAAGACCGTGGTCGTGGAGAGGGAGTATACCCTGTTCAACTACAAGTACGAGAGGTCGCTGAGGAAGAGGTCAAGGATACACGCCCACAACCCCGAGTGCATAAATGCCAGGCATGGGGACATAGTCAGGATAGCGGAGACAAGGAAGATAAGCAGAACTAAGTCCTTTGCCGTGACAGGCATAGTCAAAAGGAATGATAAATAAAGCATACAGTTTCTGATTCATGTTTATTGGATGATTTAGATGAAAGGTCTTTCTTCAAGGATGTCCAAGAGCCTGGTGCCTGGCGCGAGGATAACCTGCGCGGACAACAGCGGAGCCGTAGAGTTCAAGATGATACACCTGATAGGCAAGGGAGGAAGCAAGGGAAGGCTGTTCGCTGCAGGCATCGGTGACCTGGTAAGGGCAAGCGTCGTCAAGGGCTCTCCCACGTACATAAAGAAGCCTGTGCGCATCTGCATAATAAGGACGAAGGACGAGATACGAAGGGCGAACGGGCTCAGGGTGAAGTTCGAGGACAATGCCGCGATAATGATAGGCGATGACAATCTGCCAATAGGCACCGAGATAAAGGGCGCGATAGCAAGGGAAGTAGTCGAGAGGTTCGTGAAGATGGCGGGCATAGCATCAAAGGTTGTTTAGATGATAAGAAGCGGAAAGCCGAGAAAGCAGAGGAAGTTTAGGTTCAGCACAGCGCCAATGCACGAGAGGCAGAGGTTCGTGCATATGCACATATCCAAAGAACTGGGAGCAAAGCTCGGCATAAAGAAGAGGAGCATCGCCGCAAGGAAGGGCGACAGCGTCAAGGTCATGTCTGGAAAGCACAAGGGCAGGACAGGGAAGCTAACAATGGTAGACCTGAGGAGGAATGTCGTATACGTTGATTCGATAACAAGGAAGACGGCAAAGGGCAAGGAGATACAGATACCAATATACTCGTCTAACGTTTACCTTACCGACCTAGACCTCGGCGACAAGCTGAGGAGCGAGAAGATTGATGTGTTTAAGGCGAAGAAATAGAGAGGATTGTGGTTATATGTCAAACAAAGGAAATAACAGGCACATAAAGAGGCTGGCCTCTAGCAGATACTCAAACGTCACAAGGAAAACAAGCAAGTACGTTGTGAAGCCTTATCCTGGCAGATTCAGTAGCGACGAGAGAATAGCCTTGATAACAGTATTGAAAGAGAAGCTAGGAGTAGCAAACACGTCAAGGGAGGCAGGGCGCATAATAAGGTCGGGAAAGGTTGAGGTCAACGGAAGGAGGGTTGATACAGACAAGTTCCCGATAGGGCTTGGCGATTCCGTGTCCTTCAAGGACACTGGGGAGAGCTACAGGGTCACCATAGGAAGATACGGCACTTTCAGCCTGGTGAAGAAAGATGACGACAAGATAGGCAACGTCTTCAAGGTCGTAGGCAAGTACACGGAGAGGAAGGGAAGGGAGAGAATAAGGATAAGCAACGGAAGCAACCTTGACGCAGGCAAGGATGTCAGGGTAAATGATTCCGTCATTATAGACAACGGCAACATCTCGAAAGTCCTCAGGCTTGAGAAAGGGGCGAGATGCCTTGTGGTCAGGGGAGTGCATTCGACAGCGGTAGGTGAGATACGGGAGATAAAGAAAGGCACCATGCTCAGAAACCCTACGGTTGAGATAGAGAGCAACGGCTCTACGTTCGAGACAAAGCTTGACAACGTGATTGTGATAGGTTCTTGATATGGCTGCAGACAACAACGCAATGAGGGAGGTACGGCTGGACAAGGTGGTGCTGAACATAGGCATAGGCAACAACGACCAGCTGCTGCCGAACGCAAAAGCATTGCTAAAGAAGCTTACGGGCAACGATGCGGTTGCAACTACGGCCAGAAAGAGGGATCCGACGCTCAAGCTAAGGAAGGGACAGACTATAGGTGCAATGGTTACACTGAGAGGAGAGAAGGCTGCGGACATACTTAGGAAGACGCTCGATGCCAAGAACAACGCCATAAGGATGAACGGGATAGCCAACAACTCGCTGAACTTCGGGATACACGAGTACATAGACATAAGCGGCTTGAAGTACGACCACAAGATAGGCATGATGGGCATGAACGTGAACGCGAGCTTCAGGAGGATGGGAAGGCGTGTCGAGCTGAGGAAGCGAAGAAGGGCGAGGATAGCGAGGGTTCACCGGGACATAGCGCCGGAGGAGATCCTCGGCTACCTTGAGAAGAATTTCAATGCAAAGATGGAGGAGTGATGTTTATGCCGATTGCTTTCGAACTGAGATACAAGGGAAGGGGCCTTAGAAAGTGCAAGATATGCGGTAGCTCAAGGGCAGTCATAAGGTCGTACAACGAGTATATATGCAGGAGATGCTTCAGGGAAGTGGCAAAGAGCATAGGGTTCAGGAAGTATTCATAGTGATTGTATGGTAGATGTACTTTCAAACGCGATAAACACGATAAAGAACAACGAAACCGTAGGCAACGACTGGTGCGTTGTGCCTGACACAAGGCTGGTCAAGGCGGTGCTCGACGTAATGAAGACCAGCAACTACATAACCGGATACGAACCCTTCGAGAATGGAAGCCACACGATGCTAAAAGTGGGGCTCTCGAAGAAGATAAACAACATAGGCACGATACGGCCGAGATATGCAGTAAGGCTCGTGGATTACCAGAGATATGAGGAGAGATATATACCAAGCAAGGATTTCGGGATATTGATAATCTCTACGCCCAAGGGCATAGTCACTAACAGGGAGGCTAAGGAGAAGAAGATTGGGGGAAGGCTCCTGGCTTATGTATATTGAATTGAGTGTTGAAGATGATAGAGATAGAGGTTCCATCGCACGCCACGGCAAGCATAGAAGGCGACAGCGTAGTCCTCAAAGGACAGAAGGGCGCTTCTGTGAAGAAGTTCAACAGGAAGTTCTCCAACGTCTCAATGGAGAATGGCAGAATAAGGATAAGCGAGCCCGTGAACAAGAAGATTCTCAAGCAGTATGCGCCGATAGAGACGGCGCTGGCGAACGAGATTAAGAAGGCATTCTCTGACGTAGAGAATGGGCTTGAGGTCAAGATGAAGATGGTCTATTCGCACTTCCCGATGTCGCTCGAGATAAAGAACAACGAAATGATAGTGAAGAACCTGTTCGGAAGGAAAGTGGCAAGAAAGGCGAGGATACTTGGGCAGACCAAGGTATTGATCAAGGGGCAGGACATAACGATAACCGGAGCGGATTCGTACGACGTAGGCCAGACAGTGGCAAACATAAGGCACTCGTGCAAGATAACAAAGTATGATTCGCGCGTATTCCAGGATGGCATATACATATCAAGGGAAGAGTAGAAAATGGTGCATTCATGATAAAAAGAAAGGGACACCCAACGTTCAATGTTCCAAACTTCGGGGCAAAGAACAGGTCAAGGGTAAAGGACAGGTGGAGGAAGCCCAGAGGGATAGACAGCAAGAAGCGCGAGGCGTTTGCAGAGGCCGGCGCGGTCCCGAAGATAGGATACAAGAACAGGGAATCTATCAGGTTCAGGAGGCAGGATGGAAAGCTGGAGAGGCTGGTCCACAACACCAAGGAGCTTCAGGGAATAGATGCAGGCAACTATACGGTTGTCATAGCGTCAGGAGTGTCAAGGAGGAAGAGGATTGAGATACAGAAGATTGCCGATTCGATGAAGCTTAAGGTCGCGAACGGGATAAAGGTGAAGGCATGAGCTTGAAATTCGTAAGAAGAACTGCTGCAATTCTCATGAAGAGGGGAGAGAGCAAGATAAGGATTGCGCAGAGCTCCCTTGAAGATGCTGACAAGGCTATGTCCAGGGACGACGTACGGGCGCTTATCAAGAACGGCAAGGTTTATGCTGTTAAGGCCAAGAAGAACAGGAGCATGAACTCGAAGATACTCAAGATGAAGAGAGACGAGGGAAGGAGAAGGGGACCTGGAAGAAGGAAGGGAACGCTGAAGGCCAGAGGCACAATCTCGTGGGAAAAGAAGGTCAGGGCGCAGCGTTTTGTGCTGAAGGAGCTTAAGCTCATGCGAAAGCTAGACAACAAGAGCTTCAGGACATTCTACCTCCTGATAAAGGGCAACTCGTTCCCAGACAAGGCCTCCTTGCTGAGGAAGATAACTGAGAGCGGAGTGAGCATAAGCGAAGATGACATGAAGAGCATAAACGAGAAAGCGGCAAAGAGATATGAGTGATTACCGATGGAGAAGATGTTCAAGGCAAGCAGGAAGAGGAAGTTCAACAGAAGGAGCGAGGCCCTCACCAACTACAAGAAGAGGCTTGCGCTTGTGAAGGGAGGCATGGAAAGGGTAGTGGTCAGAAGAACGAACAGGAGGATAATAGGGCAGATAGTCGGATATGAAGAGAAGGGAGACAAGGTAATGATGCACGTCGATTCTGACAGACTGAAGAAGTACGGATGGCCTGGAAGGTCTAACAGGCCTACTGGTTATCTCACAGGCATGCTTCTGGCAAAGGAGGCAAGGAAGCTTGGAGACCGCGAATACGTATTGGACATAGGGCTTGCCGCGAGCACCGGAGGTTCTGTGCAGTTCGCGTTCGCAAAGGGCTGCGTTGACAACGGCATGAAGCTCCGCGGAAAGTTTGAGATAGACGAGAAGACGTACAACGGTTCTGGCATAGCGAAGTATGCGGAGATGATAAAAGGCAACAAGAACGCACATTCCTCGAAGGAGCAGTTCAAGGAATATGAGGCAGGCAACGTGAGGGTAGAGGGAATTGAGGAGCTATTCAACAAGGTTAGGGAAAGCATAAAGAAGGAAGCTTAGGTGAATAATTGAACTTGGCAAAGAACATGAGAAACAGGCGGGACAGAGACGATAGGGCTGAGCCTTTTAGCATAGAGGCGTGGACTCCGAAGACCAGGATGGGGGAGATGGTGAAGAACAAGGAGATAACGAGCATAGAGGACATATTCAAGATGGGCAAGCCGATAAAGGAAGTGGAGATAATAGACGCACTGCTTCCTAACATCAAGGATAGCGTGCTTGAGATAGCCAGCGTGCAGAGGATGACGAAGAACAACAGAAAGGCCAAGTACAGGGTCACGGTAGTTGTCGGCGATGGCAATGGGCACGTTGGGGTAGGCACAGGAAAGGATGTGGAGGTACGGCCTGCCATAACTTCTGCGATAAAGGATGCCAAGATGAACATAATACCTGTATCGTGCAGCTGCGGATCCTGGGAGTGCAATTGCAAGACCAACCATTCCCTTCCTATGAAGGCCGTGGGGAGATGCGGAAGCGCTTACGTAATATTGAAGCCTGCGCCGCGGGGGATCGGGGTGGTAGCCAATAAAATCATCAAGCAGGTGGTGGCGCTTGCAGGCATAAAGGACGTATGGAGCTTCACTAGGGGAAGGACAAGGAACATCTATAACACGGCGATGGCAACTTACAAGGCCCTGGAATCGATAAACAAGATAAGCAACCACGACGCCCTGAAGACAGAGAACGAAGCCGCGGCATGATTCCTTTCTTTGATGCGCTTTTAGTCAAGGCGCTTGGCAAGCATAACACGATAGCCGCCGCGCATTGCCGCATACTCCGCGTTTGAGAATATTTCATGCATAAACCGCTTCAGGGTCTTTGCACCCTGTTTTGTTCGCACTACAATATACAGAGAGCCATTCTTCTTGAGGTGGCTGTGCGAGCCCTTTATGAATGATTCTATGACCTCTCTTCCGGCCCGTATCGGCGGATTAGTTATTATGACGTCGAATCTCATACCGTTGAACGGCTCGAACATGCTGCCGTGCCTCACCTCTGCGTTCTTTATCCCGTTCCTCCTTATGTTCCCCCTTGCAAGCTCTACTGCCCTCTGGTTTATGTCTGACAGGTATATCTTTCCATTGGCCGCAGCGGTTGCGGCTGCTATGCCAGCGGGGCCATAGCCGCAGCCCAGGTCAAGCACATCGTCGTTTGGCCCTATTCTCATGCTCTCTATGAGAAGCCGCGTGCCTCTGTCTATCTCATGCCTTGAGAACGTTGAGGAGTCGGTCTCGAATGCATACGGCCTGCCGTTTATCATGGTGATTATCATGGCTTTTTGGCGCTTGGCCTTCGGATTTTCAGAGAAGTAGTGCTCATTTACTTTTCCCATGCCTGTAATATCTAAGGCAACAAATATTATTTTTTCGTTGTTTGGCGAAGTGGCGGATGCCATTTAAAAAGCTTACTCCAGATTAATCTGCATGGACGCAAAAAAAACAACTCCAGGAGACAGGACAGACTCTGACGGGCAGAAGGCAAAGCATAGAGAATACTTCCAGAGTTATATGGAGGCGCGGAGAAACGCAAAGGCTGCCGAGAAATGGAAAGAACCATACATGGCACCGGAAAAGGCAGAACGGCAGACATGGCACTGCGCCCTTGATACGGACACAGTGGTCAACATAATTGCACTGTATCAGGGGAAGGAAAAGGTGATGCTGACATTATCCGTCAGGCGCAAGTAAATGGAATAAGATAGTTGCACTGTATCGTGGAATTGGGAAGGTGCTGCTGCATATTCTATAACAGTAAGGGGATGACGAGAATGCACTGGTTAGCCTTTCAGAATGGCAAGCATGTTGCAATTGAATGCCGATAGATATGAATGCGCAGACAGCGGCAAAGCCCGCTGAACCATCAACATACTGAACCCATCATAATCAAATCCGACGGGTAAGGACATTTGACCTCAAGACAAGCCCAAAGAGATAAATATTTCTGTCTTTATTTTTGGTTTCTGTTCATTATAATTATGGTGCCGTTGTTGTACTCTTCCTTGACATTCATATATTCTAGCACAATATGGTCTGCATGGGAGGGGCCGACAGGGGTTGGATAGTAGTAATGTATTGTCTTCGGGGTTTCGCCGTCGTTTCCGTATTCGGCTCCGAATTCTCTGAACCATAGTCGCAGCGGCGCATTATTGCCTGATGCAGGCACGAATGCTATAGCATTGTTGCCATCAGGCGAAAGGCGTGAGTTATGGTTCTCCTCCATTATACCAGTAAAGTAGCCGTTGGGCGTAGCTACGTTGGAAGACATGCCTACAAATGTGGATGCGCCATTGCCGTCTATCAGCATCTGGTTCGACGCGTTTGAGTTTAGGTCTATCGCCCCAAGCGCCACGTTTCCGTTTTGTACTGTGAGGCGCAGTTCTATCCTGTCCCCTTTCCGTATAGGTTCCTTAAAATCAAGTTCGCCTGTCTCCAATCCGTTCTTATCGAAGAGCTCCTTGCCCTGCGGATTCCACACCTCGTATTTTATGTGGAAACCCTTTAAGAAGCTTGCCCAGTCGTAAGTCAGGCCTATCTGGTACCAGTAGCCGTTTTCTGTAAGCCCGTTTATTAGGTATGCCACTGCGGAGCCAATGGCATATTTCTGAGGCACCGCGCTTACAAAATAGTCTATAGACTTCGTGCCGTTCACGAACGACGCTCCTACCATCTCGTTGAACACGGCAATATGTTGGTACTTGCCATTATGCCCATGCAGCCGGTAATCTTGAATGTTTGAAGAGGCATGTGTTCCTTTCTCAGAAATTTTTCTCTCTTCCCTTTTGATATTTCGCGCAGTCCGGCACATTGTGGCAGTATGGGTTTGCTTATGTGCTTGTTCTGTATTCCGCATCTCGTGAATTCCTAATGGCGCTAACAGCGAGAGCGTGAAGGCGGATGCGCAGACAGTGTTTCTAAATGCTTTCTTTAGCGCCGATTTTATATCCTGCTTTCCTCCTGCGGCATCTTCCCTGTGCTCAGGTGCACTGATCCTCTCTTTCCTCCCTCTGATGCCGAACATCCAGAAGAGGTCGGAAAGAAGCTATTTAATGTTTCTATACCAAATATTATAGCTGCTTTATCACTCCTAGGGGATACGATAGAATTCATCAAGGGCAGATGGGCTATAAATCTCGCGATCCTAGCAGCAACTCTGCTGCTTCTGATCTTTTTCTATTATGCAGGATTCATGCCGGCATATGTTAGGATAATACTCTCGCTTCTTCTGTTTGTGGGATCTGGCGCATCGATTACTAAAGCGAATGGATTTGACGGCGGGCTTGGATTTTACATGGTGCGCAGCAAGATGGGAATACGCGCGATAGACAATGCCGCGCGCAGGTTTACTAAGGTTTGGGGGTATGCAACTGACTGGGGAGCGGTCGTGGGTTTCGGCTTGTTCTCTGTCCTCCTTTTCAGGAAAAGGGCGGACAGGCGCCTGGTGCCGATATTCGTGCTTGGCATGCTCTCGATAATTGCCATAATACTTTTCGTGATACCTGCTTCTATAATGCCGATAAGCCTGATAAACATACCACAGATACACTCGGCCGTGAACAGCGCATCTTCATGCATACCTGCGAGTCCGCAAGTGGCGGCATCAGGCGGCGAGTCGTACGGCTATTATGCGCTCGTTGCGGTGCTCGTAGCAGGGGGCGTGGCGCTTATGATACCTTATCTGTTGTTCGAGAACGCTTACTTGATACTGGCGGCGATCTTCAGGTCTATTGGTTCCCATCCCAGTGCGGCGGCTACATACAATGCGATAAATTCGCAGGTTCCGGGAGTAGCGCCACTGATACCTGGCATAACCATACCGCTGTTTGCAGGCATAGTTGCAATACTGATAATACTCGTGGTTCATGAATTCTCGCATGGGTTGCTTGCAAGGACAAAGAAGGTAAAGATAAAATCTACCGGCTTGCTGGTATTCGGCATAATACCGATAGGCGCGTTCGTAGAACCTGACGAGAAAGGGATAAAGAAGCTGGACAAACTGAGCCAGAACAGGATCTCTGTTGCCGGAGTTACGGCAAATCTTGCATTCACATTCATCTTCCTTGCGCTCATGTTGGCGTTGTTTTACTATGTCCTTCCTTTAGTCTCAACGTCGCAGGTTGTTGTCGCCGGCACAATTGCGAATTCCCCCTCATGCAACACGATACAGCCTGGAAGCATAATACTTAAGATAGGGAACTACAGCGTTGGCAGCACATCAGACGTTGCAAGCGCCGAGAGCAGGATAGGAGGAAACAGAACCGTGCATGTAGTTACAGACAAGGGCACGTACACACTGACTACAGAACCTGACGGGAAGATAGGCGTGCTGCTCGAGAACAGCAATACGCAGAAAAACGGGGCCTTGAGCGCCTTGCTTTACTTCATTTATGCTGTTGCTGGATTATCCTTCATATTCAACTTCTCGCTAGCGGCCTTCAATCTGCTGCCAATCCCGGGACTTGACGGATTCAGGATATACGGATTAGAACTGAGGAAGAGAAAGAGGCTTCTTATACTGCTTGCCGCGATAATGATATTCCTGCTCTTTGTAAACGTATTGCCCCTTCTTACGTCGCTTGGATGATTTACTTCACTGCTACTACTATGAAGGCTATCCCGGGGAAAAGATCAGAGGTTCTTATCTTCCTGAAACCCGCATATTTGAGGGTATTTGAAAGTCCGTTCTTGTCAAAGTCCTTTATACTGCGCACAAGCCAGGAATATGCTCCTTTGTGCACAAACGACCCCATGAGCAGCATTATCCTCGAATAGACAGAAAAAAATGCCTTTACGAACGGGGAGTCGCCCTGTGCCATGTCAAGAAGCACAAGTCTCCCGCCCTTCTTCAGCACGCGCCTTGCTTCCGCCGCGAATCTTTGCAGGTCGTCGAAATTCCTGAGCGCGAATCCGCTTACTACTACATCGAACGACCCGCCCTTGTACTTCATCCTTAGCGCATCTCCGTATTCAAACATGACAGATTCCGTATCGGATCTCTTCGCCTTCTGCCGCGCAATCGCGAGCATCCTCTTGTTGAAGTCCGTGCCGGTTATCCTCGCGTCTATCCCCCTTGAACCTGATATCTTCGCTATGTCGAATGCAAGATCGCCTGTGCCTGTTGCCACGTCGAGAATGAAGAGGCTGCCTTTCTTGTACGCTGCTTCCTTGGCGGCTGCGTGCCTCCATGTTCTATCTATACCAAGGCTCATTACATGGTTCATGGTATCGTAGTGCCTTGACACGTTGGAAAATATGGTGTTTATCCTTTTGCTCATGGGCAACCGCTCCTCTTTTTCAGTGTCCTGCCTATCGTCCAGAATTGGTTCGCTGCCGCGGGGCAGATATGCTTAAGCCTATCCGCAGTTCCCTTTGCGTTGAGAATTGCTTCCCGTTCTGTAAAGCCTTTGCTGGCCCCAGGGACAATGCCGAATGCTGTGCCTATGCATATAAGCAGAGCGCCGCGTATCCCAAGGCACCCTATCGCATTTGCCACACATTCTGCCGAATACGTTGACAAGTAGGCCTTCTTTAACGGAAGCTTTGTCTGAGATATGGACGTGGCCTTGTTCCAGTCCCATGATACCGGCCTTGTGCTTGGTGCGTTCGGCATTATATCTCCGGGAGCAAGAGTTATTTGGCACGCAACCAATAAATAGCTTAACGAAGATTTATGTTGGATTGCGTGGCTTCTGTAAGGATGGCAAGCGCCGAAGAGATTCCGGAGAACGGAATGAAGGGATTCACTGTAGAGAAGACGAGGGTGCTTATAGCGAAGGTGAACGGAGAGTATTATGCAATAGGCGCCATATGCACGCACCTCGGAGGCCTTCTTGACAATGGAAAGCTTGACGGCAATGTGGTAACGTGCCCCCTGCATGGCAGCAGGTTCGACGTAACTAACGGGAGCGTAGTCAGGCAGCCGGCGAAGGTCGCGGTAAGGGCATACAAGGTCACGAGGCAGGGAGACAGTCTTCTCGTAGAAATGTAACTGCAGTTCCTACTCGTTCTTTAGAAAACACTTGCGCTGATGGCCGGAAAAAGGAAAAAGAAGAAAAAAATAAAAAAATTCACATGCCGAGCATTGCTGCTCCAATGTATGTGAGGACGAATCCTACGAGAGCCCAGATGAAGAGCGCGCTCTGGCTAGTTACTATCAGAAGGGTCATTGCACCATATATGACGAACTTCCAGATGATGTTCGACATCGTCTTCTCGTCGCCTCCCTGCATGCCGGCAAGTTTGCCCAGAGACATGAAGAACAGGCTTACCGAGGATACTACGGCCATTGCCGCCACGAACGGAGCAAGGAAGCTTGCCGCAGTCAGCCAACTGCCGAATGCCGCTCCCGCACCATACCAGCTATAAACCACATACAGGTATACCAGCGACCCTATGAATAGGACTCCGGCTCCTGCGAGGTTTCCTGAACCTTTTCTTGCCATTTAATCATAAAAATATGCGAATGCAAAGGATTTAAGAGTGATGTTTAGTTAGACAACTGACGTATTTTACTGGGTTGGCGTGTTTGCTTTTGAGCTGCCGCAGAACATGCGTTGCCAGATTTGTAGTAGATGATTTATATTTGTTAATGGCAATATCTGCCTGATCGGATGACGCCATTCCTGTTTGACGTAGCATTCAGCTCCGAGAGTCTTGTAGTCATAGCGCTGATAATTATAATAGGATACATAAGCACTGCCGTATTCCGTCGCACGCGTATTCCAGAACTCCTTATTCTTATGCTTATAGGCATATTCCTTGTGAGAATAGTCAACATAGTGCCTGCAAACTACCTCGACACGCTGCTGGCAATAGCCCCTGTCTTCGGCAGCCTTGCCCTTGTGGTGATAATGTTCAACGGCAGCAAGGGTCTGAAATTTGAATCAGAGCTGGTCAGAAACTGGAAGGGCTTGGCGTTTGGGATCCTCGATATCGTTCTCTCTGTTGCAATTGTATCTATCTTAATGCGGTACGCCTTCGGATGGCCAACCATATACGGAGCGATACTCGGCGCCATACTTGGCAGCACAAGCACCGTGGTCGTTATACCGTTCATACGGAAGGTGAAGATTAACCAGGATATCTTCAATTCCCTGTTCATAGAAACTACGGTTAACTCGCTGGTGTCAATAGTCGTCTTCTCGGTTCTGCTAGTGTTCATCAACGGCCAGTCATTCTCCGCCTTCTCGTTTACATCCTACTTGCTGGATTATGTGAGCGTAGCCGTTGTGATGGGTTTCTTGACCGGCATAGGATGGATATTCATCATAAACAACTTAAAGGGAGCAAGGGAATACGCAGCCACGCTTGCCATGGCAATACTGCTTTACGGAATGGTAGGCATATTCAACGGCGCTTCGATAATAGCGGTATTGATATTCGGTATGATAATAGGCAATGAGGAGACTATTATAAATGCCCTTAATCTTGACCACTTCGTCAAGAGGGTAAAGAATGATAGCCAGCAAAGCATCCGGGATGACGCAGTAGATGAAAGACCGGTGGAGAATGAGCTGGAGTTCTTAATACGCACCTTCTTCTTCGTGTTCATGGGCATGATAGTGGTGCTGTCAGTTCAGTATCTGGTTTATGGCATAATAATAACTCTGCTGCTGGTGCTTGCCAGATACGTTGAGGTAGGTATTTTGCTTGGCAGCAATACCCCTGTGGAGAGGTCGTTGGCGCTCTCGCTTACTCCTAAGGAAGTGACCGTGGCAACTCTCGCCACCGTAGTCTTCGGGTTTGGAGGATTCTATTTCACACAGACGTTTTACATATCATTCATGGTTATAGTTGTAACGGGCATATTGTCAAGCTTCATGCTGAACAGGGTCAAGGTCGAGGTCAAGAAGTAAAGGATATTATGCCTTTCCTTTCTCTAGCGCTTCCTTTATGCGGTCCGGCCTGTTGGTTATTATTCCGTCCACCCCAATCCTTGCAAGCCTTAGGGCCTCTCCTGCGCTGTCTACTGTCCATGCAATCACTTCTATTCCGTTGCCGTGCATCTGCTCTATGAACCTTTCGTCTATGCGTGGGTGAAGCGTAAGCGATTTTCTAGCGCCTATGCTTTTTGCGTTGAGAAGTGCGTCCTTCCTTCCCAGATTAAGATATCCGATATTTATCTTGAACCGGTATTTCTCGGGAAGCCAGTCATTGCACGACGCTATTGCCTCGAGATCCCGCATACTGAATGAGATTATCGTGGAGTTGCTTATAAGGTCCCTGTTCTTTATCTCCCATGCCACCCTCTGCGCCCTGTACTTCTCGTCTCTCAGGGGCGCTTTCAGCTCCACGAATGCGTGCGCCCTGTGCCCTATCACGGTAAGAGCTTCTCCCAGTGTAGGCACATGCTCATACCCGCATATCCTCAGTTCCCTCACCTTGTCGAACCTCATCATGGACACGAACCCGTGGCCTGACGTAGTTCTTCCGACTGTCGCGTCGTGCATTACTACAGGTATGTTGTCCTTGGTAAAGCGCACGTCAAATTCTATCCCGTCAGAGCCAAGGCGCACAGCCTCCTGGAATGCGGATATCGTGTTCTCAGGGCAGGCTTTGCTGGCACCCCTGTGGGCTATTATGAGCATTATCTTACCCCAATTATTTGTTGGGCAAGGAATAAATATGTTAAATCCCAAAATTACTCATGGCAAAGACGCGTGTAAAACGATTCAGGCAGATGACGGACAAAGAAATAGACCTCAAACTGAGGCTTGTGGAGGTGATGATAGTCATAATAGTCTTCCTTGCGGGTTTCTCCTCTCCTTATGCAAAGCATATCCAGAATAATCTTGTATTCGTCATGGTATTCTTCATGGTCGGTCTTGGGTACTACATAAAGATATCAATAGAGAAGGACGTTACCCCGTTCTTCTACGTGCTTGCAGCCCTCACCGCAGGCGCCTTCTCCGGAGTGCTTGCCCTGGCCGTAGGAATAGTAGATTATTCCAACTTTGCTGTTCAGATAGGCACGAGCAGCATGGTAACGGGCTTGGCCGACGTCTTATTCACCGGCCTTCTGGTGCTCGCGCTGATAGACAAGGAGACGGTATTGGAGATCAAGGATATGGTGTACAATAAACTGCGCTTGCAATAAGGTGCATTCGATGCGGATTTCGGCAAAGGATCTTGGCTGGCTGGCAGAGTCTGACTTCTGCCCGAGAGATTTCTGGATAGAGAGGCACGCAAAGGCGCTGCCGTTCCAGATGGGCTTCCCAGGCATTTTCTCATCCATAGACGCTTACACAAAGGACATAGTAGAGAGGTATTTCGAGAGGAACAGGAGGCTTCCTGGGTGGCTTGGCGTGATAGGAGACGTGAAGAGGATACTCAGGATAAAGGCATCAGAGTTCAAGACATCGAGAGGCGACGCGACCCTGACCGGGATCCCTGACTTAATGTTCCAGAGGCCTGACGACAGCTTTACGATAGTGGACTACAAGACCGCAAAGTACACTGGCAACCAGGACTCTCTTATGCCCATATACGAGGTACAGCTCAACGGATATGCATACATAGCGGAAGCGCTTGGATATGCGCCTGTGAAAGATCTTTATTTAGTATACTTCGAACCGCCGTATAGGGAGGTCTATGAGCAGATATCCGAGAAGAACACAGACCATGAAGGATTCTCAATGCCGTTCAGGCCAAAGATACATATGATACGCAAGGATATGAAAGAGGTGGAAAGGCTGCTTGACGAGGCGGAGCGCATATACAAGGAGGAGAGGCCGCCGGCAGGGAAGGCAAGCTGCAAGGAATGCGAAAGGCTAAAAGCGGTAATCGATATCTCGAATGCATAGAGAATATGGATTTTTACAGGAAAAGGCCAGATGATTTATGGAGCTGGAGAACCAAGCCCAATTGCAGAAGGAAGGTGCTGCCACTGCGAAGCGGGAACCGAACGTACCGAAAAAGCTTGCAGAAATGATGAATAAACAGGGATATCGCTTCGTCGGAAGGCACTCTGCCACGAAAACGTGCTTCTATACAACCAGTAGCCTGAAAGAAGGCGGATATACGTGCTACAAGCACCAGTTCTACGGAATAAGGAGTTGGCGCTGCATACAGGCCACGCCTGCCATAGGCTGCAACCTTGCATGCTCGTTCTGCTGGCGCATAATACCAGAAGATGAAGGATTCAAGTGGAACGAGATGAATGCTATGCGGGAATGGGACGACCCAAAAGACATAGTAGACGGTTTGATAGAGGAGCACAGAAAGCTGATCAACGGATACAAGGGAAACGGCAAGACGGTAATGAAGAGATGGGAAGAGGCGAACGATCCCGCACACGTAGCGCTAAGCCTGACCGGAGAGCCTCTTTTTTATCCGAGTATGAACGGGCTGATAGAGGAATTTGAGAGACGTGGGATAAGCACGTTCCTCGTTACCAATGGCACGATGGTAAATGCATTGAAGAACCTTATATCAATGCCTACGCAGCTCTACGTGTCCATCCAGGCTCCAAACAAGGAAGTCTATGGAAGGACGGTAAGGCCGAAGAACATAGCAGCGACATGGGACAACTTCATTAATTTCCTAAAGGTATTCTCAGGGCTCAGGACAAGAAAGGTATTCAGGATGACGCTGGTCAAGGGCGTCAACATGGAGGATACCGACGGGTATGCAGAGCTCATAAAGGTTGGAAAGCCGGATTACGTGGAGGTAAAGGGGTTTGTGTACGTAGGCGGGGCAAGGAACCCGAAGAGGAACCTCGAATTCAGCCAGATGCCTACTGAGGATGAGATAAAGAATTTTGCCGAGGGGCTTGCGGACAAGTCAGGATACCTGTACACGACATACCACAAGCACAGCAACGTAGTGCTGCTGTCAAGGGACGAGGATGCACAGAGGAACAGGATCATAAGGTTCAAGAAATAGGTTTTGTTCCAGGGTAAGCGCAAAGATTGCAGGGAAGGCCCAAACGCTTTGTTTTCCATCTACAAGCATGAAGAGGAAGCTTTACACTGTTGATGAGATAGTGAAGGGGCTTAGGAGAAACTACACTGCTGCCGGTGAGCTTTACATGGTAAGGGAGCTTCCGTTGATATGCATGCGCGCATACATCGAAGTAATGGATTACAGGAGAGAGTTTTCGAGGCACATAGGCCATGACGGCAGCCTTGGAGG
>JAJYVZ010000048.1 GCA_021791725.1 Microcaldota archaeon
TTCCAGTATCCCATAGCGTGCCCTATCTTCTCAGAGAAATCAGCTTCGCTGTAAGGCACCCTGACCTCGGACTGGATCTCCCTGCCCTCGCCTTCGGAGCTTATGTACCTTATCATTGCATCGTTCCTCACCTCAGGCAGCCCCCTCGCGTTATCGAACATCTTCCTGCATACTGCGCTTATGCTTGCGTCCGCTTCGGGGATGCCCAGCGCCGCCAGATCCATCCGGAACTTCTCGGAGAGAGCAAGCCGCTCTATGCCGTAAGACCGCTCAAAATTCTCGTAAGCGTATGTGCCGCTCATCATGTCCTTCATAAGCCTTATGTACAGCATGGCCTGCATCCTGTGCGGCCTTGTTGATGCCTCGCTCAGCGAATTCCCTTTCCTTGTGGTCTTGTTCTCGACTATCTCTATCCCGCCGTCACGTATCCGCATCTCGTCTATCTTGCCGGCTATCCTGTAGCCGTTTATCGATCCGTACACCTTGAACTCCCTGCATATTCCCTTCCCGACAAGGCTGTGCATCGACAGGTTGTTCTCGTAAGCTGCCTTGTACATGGAATCTGCATAGGTTGACGGTTTTGCGTCAAGCTGCCTGTAGACCTGCATCTGGAGCTCCTTGTGCACCGCGCTGCCCTTTGCCATCGCGACGTTGTACTCCCTGCCCTTGAGCGCATTGAGCTCCATCTGCCTCTCGCACCAGAACTGCGACGCTATGTCAGTAACGGTTATGCCCTTCTTGTTCAGCCTCTGCAGGTTGTTCATCCTATCTCACTTCCCATCATGCGTTATTCCAAATTCCATGTTCTCCACTATATGTCAGTCCGTCTATCAATCTTCACAGCAAAAGCTCAGAGATCACCTTTTTCATCACTATTTTTATTCTTTAATGAAGATTAATAACTCTTGTGATGCTTTGCTGAATGATTTCGAACTATTCATATTCGACTGGGACGGCACGCTGAGTACCTCAACGTCGCTTGTCAAGCTCTCAAGGATATTCAAGTTCAGGTATTCCCTGCAGGACATAGAGCGCAAGAGATCCATATACATAAAGAGGGGGCGGGTAAGACTGAAGGATATAGAAGAGAAGACTCTGGTGCCCGACGGCCTTGGCAGCGTCAGGCATGCAAAGCAGTTCTATTCAATCCTCTACGATTTATATTCCGCCTTCTCGAAGCCAAGGTTGAGACCCAAGGCTGCAGAGATTCTGGATCTTCTTGCAAGGAGGAGGAAGAAGATAGCCCTTTTCAGCGACAGCAAGATGTACCGGCTTCTGAAGGAGACGCGGGAACTAGGAGTAGCAGACAAGTTCAACTTCATCCTGAGCGGGGAGACCGCAGGGGCATACAAGCCGGACCCGACAGGAATACTTATGATAGCGGAGAGGCTTGGGGTCAGGCAGAGCAAGTGCATATACATAGGGGATATGGCTTCTGACGTCATGGTCGCAAGATTCGCGGGATTCGCGTCGTGCGCCGTAGGCGGAGGGGTGGACGGGTTCGAGTACATAAAAAAAGCAAATCCGGATTTCCTGTTCCCAAACACTGCGAGGCTCTTCCTGTCTTTGAAGGCATCGCGTGCAGGCACAAGATAATGCACAGGACAAACACGTCTCGGACCAACGCACGCAATAGCTTTTTATTCCTGTCCTGAGAAAAAACACCATGGCGCATCTCTACTTGACAGTAATAATACCTTCGGTGCTCTCCTTTCTGGTAACCTTCTTCGCCACCGAGTTCATCCTAGGGTATTTCTATGATGCAGGCATAATAGGCGAGGACAGGAATAAGGAAAAGGACGTCAGGCTGCCCAGCAGCGGAGGCGTCGCCGTAGCCTTCGGGTTCATAGTCGGCATACTTACTTACACATTCGGCGGCAGTTTCCTCTTCAATCCAGACCTAAGTATAGAGCTTCTCCTGTCTGCTGCGCTCTCAGTGATGCTGATCGCATTCATAGGATTCCTAGACGACCTTAACGTGAAGGCAAAGAGGGTGGACAGCACAGGAAGGAAGGACATAAGGAAGGGCTTGAAGCAGTGGCAGAAGCCCCTTCTGACCGTCATCGGAGCGCTTCCTCTGGTAGCGATAAACGCGGGAATCGGCATCATAAACGTGCCATTGCTCGGCCAGTTGAACCTCGGTATCATATACCCGATAATAATAATACCTCTTGCAGTGATATTCGTCTCCAACGCGTTCAACCTTCTCGGCGGCTTCGACGGCCTACAGACGGGGATGGGGCTTGCCGCAAGCCTGGGCTTCGTCATATACTCGATATTCTACGGAAACTACATGGGTCTGATTCTATCTTCAGTGCTCTTCACCTCAATACTTGCCTTCCTGCCGTTCAACTCGTTCCCCTCAAAGGTAATACCCGGAGACAGCTTCACGTATGCTGTCGGGGGTGCGCTTGTCGTGATAATGATCATGGGGCAAGCAGAGGCGTTCGGCTTTGTGGTATTCATGCCATGGATAATAGAGTTCTTCCTCCATCTCAGGAAGAAGTTCAAGGTCAGCGACCTGGGCATAAGGCAGAGGGATGGCACCATGAAGGCGCCGTACGGCGGCAGGATATACAGCCTTACCCACCTTATCATGAACACGAAAAGAGTAAAAGAGCAGGAAGTCTCAATGTACCTCACGCTGCTCGAGATTGGGTTTGTGGCACTTGCCCTTGCGCTAAAGTTCTCCGGCCTATTGTAAACTTGTAAACCAACGTTCCGTTTCAGCCTTCGCTGGCAAGCTTTATGTCTGATTCCGTAAGCCTCTTCCTTCCCGCGTGGTTCGCATACCTCTGCGCCCTGTTGGTTATCCTCTCTGCAAGGCTGTTAAGTTCCCTCTCCAGCGAGAGCACAGCGTCCTCCGTCACATGCTCAGCCCCTGCCTCCCTTATGAACTGCTCAACGTCATACAAGCTGAACTTCCTATCAATTCCACGATTATTTATTCTCCTGGTTTGTACCATTTCCCTCTTCATAGCATGCCCCCGGTCTTTATAGAAAAGCGGAATGAGAATCGTTATTCTCATTTAAAAACATATCCCTTTTTGAAAAAATAGTGGAATTCCTGAAAGGCAGAGATATCTTTAAGAACATGTGTCAAACCTGGCTCCGCGTTTCCTCTGCAACCTTCTCCGCGGCCGCGCCTATATGCTCCAACCTCCTGCCTATCGCCTTTGCTTTTTTCATGGTCACGCTGTAGCTCTTCTCGTTCCTGCTCATCTCGTCAAGCCTGACAAGATACCAGCCCTCTCCGCTCATGCGCCATGCTATATACGTGTCCATGAGAGTGTTCCTCTGCCACTCGCTGAGCGCAAGCCACTTCTCCGGCTCTATTGCAACGCTGGTGCTGTCCCATGCCTTGCATTCCAGAGATATTCCCTTCCCGTTCTTTATCGCTATGATGTCAGGGCTTATGGAGTTCACGCCTGATCCAGCGCTCCTTATGACTGAGAAGCCAAGGCTGTAGAAAAGGTTTATCAGTTCCCTCTCTCCCCTAGCCCCTTTTGCATACCTCTGCACAGTTGCACCCGACCCTATACTTATATACCTTTGCTTTATATAAGATTATAGGTCAAAATTTATTACAAAGTCGCATAAAGGCTGACGTAATGTTATCAGGTGTGAGAATGATTAGATACTTGAACTGTCCAGGTCAGGAAGGCGTAGAGGCATTGCTGCGCAGCCAATAATGCGGCTTTTTCTTAAGGAGTGATTGCGCTGAAGCAATATGCAAAGGAACTAGGAAGACGCAGGAAACTGGAGCAGATAATGGGCCGGCTGAGGGACGGATACGTCATAGTTGAAGGTAAACATGACGCCCGCGCCCTGGAAAAACTCGGGATACATTCATTATACTGGAACTCCATACCCAAGACCGGCCTTGCAAACGGCAAGACGTTCTACATAATGACAGACAGGGACAAGGGCGGCGAAGAGAAGAGGGAAAAGGCCATATCCGCGCTGCTCGGAATGGACAGCGCATCGGACATAGACACGGATACTGGAGCATTCTTCATGAAGCTTCTCGGGATAACCAGCGTGGAGCAGGCAATAAGGCCGGCAGAAGAGATACTGGGAGATGATTATTCATGCTTAAAAAGTGATATACATGGGAAAGACTTATCTAGACATAGTAAAGTACATGATAGAGGCTAGGTTCACGATAAACGGATTCGTGGACAAGCCGGACATAATAGGCGCGGTATTCGGCCAGACAGAAGGCCTTCTCGGAGACGAACTGGACCTGAGGGAGCTGCAGAAGAACGGAAAGATAGGAAGGATAGAGATAGATCTTCAGCAGAACAACAACAGGAGCGTGGGAAAGCTCCATCTGCCGGCATCGCTGGACAGGATAGAGACCTGCATACTCGCGGCATCGATAGAGGCCGTTGACAGGGTAGGGCCATACGAGTGCCAGTTCATTGTGGACAAGGTGGAAGACACTAGAACCGAGAAGAGAAGAAAGATAGTCGACAGGGCAAAGGAGCTGGTCAAGAAGCTTCTCGCCACCGGCATGCCGGACAGCAGGGAGCTTGCGGAGAAGGTCCAGAGCGAGGTCAAGTCAAACGAGATAATCGCATACGGCCCTGAGCAGCTGCCTGCAGGGCCTGACATAGAGAGGTCCGAGGAGATAATCCTTGTGGAGGGAAGGGCAGACGTGCTCAACCTTCTGAGGTACGACATAACCAACACAATAGCTGTAGGCGGCGCAACGAACAAGATACCCGCTACCATAGTCAAGCTCTCCAAGGAGAAAGAGACCACAATGTTCGCTGACGGAGACAGGGGAGGAGACATGATAATAAGGTTCATCCTGAGCGTAGCCGACATAGACTATGTGGCAAAAGCGCCTGAAGGGACAGAGGTCGAGGAGCTGCAGAGGAAGGAGGTGATCAAGGCCTTGAGGACAAAGATACCGATAGACCAGTACATGGCCATAAACAAGTACCCTCCAAGGGAGAGCCAGAAGAGCAAGTTTGTCAACCAGGTCTCCAACACATCGCTGCAGCAGGCCCAAGCCCAGGCGCAGCAGAACGTTGCGCGTGCGCCGGTGCAAGAAACGAAGCCCGCGATTCCAAAGGACGATGCCGATTCCAACAATGTGGAGATAAAAGACCTTAGGGACGATGCCGACGACGATAACAAGGACGTGAAGGTTCCGAAGATAAGCTATGCGAGAGAGGAGCAGCACCAGCAGAAGGACATCTCTAAGGCCATGTATCAGGATCTTGTGCCGGGCAAGGCACAGGCGCCGAATGGCACGAAGCCTGCGCTGGACAGCATAGTGCTCTCGCAGCTGGGAAAGGGCCTGGCAGAGCTCTCCGACACGCTTAGGAGCAGGCTGTACAACCAGGAAGGGGAGGTAATGAAGGAAGTGCCCATAAGGGAGCTGCTTGCAACCATACAGGACACTGACGGCGCGTACGGCATAGTCCTCGATGGGATCATAACCCAGAGGCTGATAGAGCTAGCATTGCAGAAGAACATAAAGGCCCTCTACGGAATACGCGCGAACCCTATGCCAAGAAAGCATCCCGAACTCATAATCTACACAAAGGAGCAGGGAAAGATGGAGTAAAGCATTTATAGCGTTTCATGGCATATGTTCTCTGGGCCTCGGTAGCTCAGTGGTAGAGCGCTTGTCTTGTAAAAACCTTTCGGAAAAAGGTTTACCAAAAGAGACGAGAAAACAAGAGGTCGAGGGTTCAATTCCCTCTCGAGGCTGTATATAAAGAAAGTATTGATAGGGAACATATCTCGGATAGGTTATATCTGTCATCTTTCTAACTGCTCATTATCGCTTAGCGGCTTCCAAAACGGCTTTATTCAGAGTATCTACAGCATCAAAATGGCTCAGATTCACACCATAATGCTGCGCGGTATAACCATACTTATAAATTCATAGCGGGAAAACTCCTATCTTTTAGATAGGAGATGAAAGCGAAGAATGTGAAAAAAAGTATATAAATCTTAATAGTATAATAGATATGGTCGTCATGAAAACTGCATATAAGTAT
>JAJYVZ010000003.1 GCA_021791725.1 Microcaldota archaeon
CCGAAGGACATTCGGGAAGTCAAGCCTGTGGAGACGACGTAAGACCTTCCGCAAGGAAGGCGGTTGCCGAAGAAGCAGGAACTATATGGGTGGAATCATGACGACCAATCATAGCCACTCTGGAAGCCCCCAACCTTCAGTTGGGAGAGGATGTCACATTGAATATGGGGCGTAAAATGCGGATACTCGTAGTAACTAAAGAGTCAAGGATAGAATGGGATAGGAGGACCAGCAAAGACGGCTTAAAGGCAGAGAAGAAAAGATACTCATCGGAATTCCGCAGGATCCTGGCAAGCCATGAACACCAGATACTCCTGAGAAGGGAACTCAAAAGCGCATTGAAAGACGCAGATTTCATAAGCGTTGCAGAGCTGGGAAAGTCGGTGAAAAGGATAGGCAAAAAATACGATATTGTCATCTCGTTGGGTGGCGATCTTACGTTCACTACTGTCAGCCACTTTGTAGGTTCGATTCCGATCCTTGGGATGAACTCTGATCCGAGAAGAAGCGTCGGAGCACTTTGCAGCTGGAAGTCAGATGACATTCCGCATTTTGTCAAAAGGATAAAGAACAAGGATTACCTAACGGAGAGATGGACAATGCTTTCTGCAAAAATAGACGGCAAGGAGATAGAGCCTGCTATTGGCGAATACTTCATAGGCGAGCGCGAACGGATAAACATGTCAAAGGGCATAATTGTTTACAGGGGCAAGAGATACCGCCAGAAAAGCTCAGGTATAATAGTTTCTACTGGTTCGGGATCTACAGGATGGTATAATGCAACCTCTATGGGAAAACCGCTTATAAAACCCTTCGGCGCTACGGCAAGGAAAGCGGCATTCATAGTAACAGAGCCATATGGAAACGGAAACAATACAGCTGCGCATCTTGTAGGCGAACTGGGAGAAGGAGAGAAACTCAAGATAATCTCACTGAATGGAAGGGCAGGCTCGGTATACGCTGATTACCACACCAGATACGAATTCAAGTTCGGCAGCAAGGCGGTGATAGGCATAGGAAAAAAACGCCTTAATGTCATTGTCCCAGGAGATTGATCCGCCGTTAGAGTCAATAAAACCTGCGACCGACGGGATTTGAACCCGTGCTTTTGGCTGTCTCCGTTTTGTGGAACTTTCTTTAAAGTCCCCATGGAAGGCCAAAGTCCTACCAGGCTAGACTACGATCGCACGTTCCAATACAGCAAATCATCGCAGCTAATAATATTAAACCTTTCCTGGCAGCGAATAACGATGCAGACGGGCAAGGAAAAGGCTATTCGTAGCACGTGGAGGTACATAAAAGAAGAGATGCCAAAGGAGATCTCTGACCGCGACTCGTGGCATGCAAACGTTTATTCCTCCCTATTCGATCGTGAAGAAACTGGGCACTAAACTTTCATGAACTTCAATATCTCGTTAAGTACCACATGCAATTCCGACACACCATCCTATTCTGTAAAGTGCCCCCGCTTTGGTTGTATTATTACAGATGATCCAGGTTCATTTTTGTATATCTCAGAATCGGATAACGGCACATACGGATCATCGCCAGAAAAGACCGCTGTCGATTTTGTGATATGAGATTTTGCCACAGTGAAATTTATTGGGGTCTTCAACCATTCTCTTGCAATTTTCCTTTCACTCTCTGACTCAAGTCCCTTTAGGTGGAACCAACCAGCAATAAAGACAATTCCGCCACTCATTGCGCTTCATTTGATGGACTCTAGATATCTCAAGATGGAATGGCAGCCTATACTATGACCTATGAAATAAGTATCTTCGTCTAATTCACCCGTGCTCTGCGATAAATAAGGGACCCATTCTGAGATGCTTGGTTCTTCAGGATCTGGCATTTCCGGAAAATACGTCTGAATGTCCTTTCCCGATAGCATGTTTTTTAATCACGGATACCAGTCACTCTCCAGCGTTGCGCCCTATCTGCGGACTACGAATATCCTGTGCATAAAAATCTAAGGTGCGACAGACTATATTTTCCATTAAAATGCAATTCTAAAACGATATTACTTAATATGCGATTATATTTAAGAATAGCTATATCGGATTAGAGAAAAATGTCTTTATTATACATGATGTCTAAAACGATTTAAGAGATGTTCTGCTATAATTGAACGTGTTTTGAAATCTTTTATTATATTACTTTCTAATAGTTCACCGAGTATTTTTTCTGGAATTAGTAGCACTTCACTAATAGTATCAATAGATCTTAATTTTTTAGGGTTAATCTTTACATTTATTGCTTCTGCGATAGTCTCGTGTTGCTCAAATCTGAATGGAGCTACCAGTATTTCTTCAGATAGTATTCTTATTGCATTTGATGTACATCCGGTTTTTTCTTCCAATATTCTTCTTGCAGTTTGCTTGGCAGTCTCATTAGCTCTCAGTATATCATTTGGAAATTCAATTAGCCATTCTCCTGCAGCAGGATATGGAGCATATAGAAACATGAGAAATACTTTATTACCATGTTTGATTATTGGTTTTATTGTGATTTTATCTATAGATTGCCGTACTACTGTCCATTCATCTCGTATGCTTCTTCCATCTGGAGTTTGTGCCACATAACTGCGGTTTGAAAGCTTTACCCTACCACCCGGTCCCACACTGGCCCAGGTGTCTGGTGCGTAAATGAGTTTATATCCAGTATCTTGGCCTTTGTCAAGTTTGCTTACGATTTGCATACTTTTATATATAACTGAAGATGTGCCGTACTTTATTTTTTGTATAGTTGTCATACTTAAACACCAACATTAATTGCTGCTTATAAGTTTAACTGGTATTGGTTCCTTAGATACTCCTTCTAACCATTGAGCCATATTAGTATTGATTAATATTTTATGGTATCTTTCTTTAGAAACAATAGACTTTACGAATTTTCTTGCTACTGTATTTCTTGGATTTGTATTAATTGCTATATAATGGCATCCTGTATATTTTGCAATTTTTTTAAGAGAGTTAATTACAAGGCCATAATTCTCATGCATAACATCTTCAAGTGCTGATCCACTTTCAAAAGAGTCCACGAATAACACAGGAATCTTGTCTTCATCCATTTTTGCAAATGCACACATTCCAACTCCATACACTTTAAGATAATTTAGCATATTTGGATTAGGATCATAATTCTCAATCCCAAAATTCACTAAGACTATAGTATCATCAAGAGCGTATGGGATAGCTGCATCGCTGAACATTCCACCTATAAATGAGCATACTCCTGTATTTTTACTTGTTATAGACAATAAATTATCTTTGTTTGAAGTATATGCCAGTATCCTTTTCCCTTTACATACTGTTGCTTTAGATTGCGTTACTAACATTTCCATTTTTTTAATAAATTCTAGCACAGGATATGATATTTTAGAATCTGTATTTTTTAAAACGCATCTAAATACCTCTAACACTTTTATTGCATTTTCTTTACTAGGGTTATGTTCAAATTTATTAAATCTATCACTTAATTGTTGGTTATATCTTGCCCTTATCTTTTTCCAGTTCCCTGAAGCTGCATTTATGGAGTCTTTATCAATGTAGCCACTTTTTATTATAAAACTTTTAACATGTTCTGCTTTTTCCCGTTTTTCTTTAGATCCATTAAGCACGTAAACTGTGGCTTCAAGCGCATCTTTGTAATTCATACTTAAGCATTTCTTTTCAGATATATATTTTTCAGATACAATAATGTTCCCTAAATTTAAATTATTGAATGGGGATTTTTGAATAGATTTTGTTTTCCTCCTCTTTATGAATAATTTGATGTTTTTGCAATTTGCAGTAGTAAATTCTACATTAGACATTAGCAAGATTTGTTCATCTAGACTAAGGTATTTGTAATCTATGTTAAGATTATTGAATATCTGTTTTGTTTTATTACAGAAATAGGTAGAAATATTGAGTATGCCTTGAGAGAATAACGTATGAAGATCAAAATCAAGAAGTCGTCTTTTCTTTAATTTATATGAAGCAATAGCAATGTTGTATACTTCAAGAGTGAGGCTTCCGTTATTTATATTCTTTAGCGCAGCCGTTATAAATTCTTCGTCGTGTATAAATTCCAATTTTACTAGTTGTCCTGCCGATTTTAACTTATCACATAACAAACCATAATATTTAATGGAGTTTCTTATCGCATCCCCAGTTAGTATCGCCTCATTTAGACTTCTTAGATAGCTATACCGATTTTTATTGTCCAGCTTTATGATAAAGTGTTTTGTTTGATTCTCTGTTAGCACATCTACGGCATGTGTACTTCCAATGGCAAAAAAGTATTCCCATGAACATTTTGAATTTAGTTTAGATAAGAATCCGATTGTTTCACTTGACAATACCTTATCGTTTGTAAGTGCTGCATTTCCTTTGGTGATCCAGATACTAGAGAGATATGACCATGCAGTTTCAGGATCAAGATCTGCAATAAACGTCTTTATCTTGTTATCAACAAGCCATTCTGTACTTTTAGTGCTGTCAATCGCCAATAAGCAAACTTCAGCAACTTTTGGGTTTAGCTTTCGTATGAAAGCATTTATATCAACAGACATAACCATGTTAGACTTATTGTAGTTATTAATTGCTGTTTGCAACGATTCCATAGTTTTAGTATAGGACTTCCATATTAATAATTTTTGGCATGTTTCAAAATAACCCAAACAACAAAATATTATTCCAATATTATGGAACGTATTTAAACTTATAATTTGCATTCGTTACGCAGTCTAGTAGATAAAGTATATATATGAGAATTGTTCTTATTTAGATTTAACTGTAAGGATACAATCTAGGGGTAAAAGGCTATGGGAAAATTATTGCATTTAGGGGAACCCAGCCACAATCACGGTTTAACTCATGAAAAGCATAAAGACATGAAAGATTCACCATCGGAAAGATTAAAGCCAATGCTTAGACCATCAACTACCATACAGTTTGTAGATACTAATAAAATGAAAGCCTCATTAGTAGAAGACGAAGTGCTAGATATTATTAGGAACCGCTATGATGGATTCATACTTCATGGTGCAACGGCTATATGGCGTTGCTATGGTGGGCATAGGTTCTCAACAGATCTTGACTTTATAACTAATCTTCCTCTATCTCAAGCAAAACCTGTGCAAAAAGGCATACGAGAAGCATTGACATCATCGAATTACATTGTACAAAGAGAATGGTATAGCGAGATGGACGAATTACTTATAGACCCTGTGTTTTCTGTTCCTTGCCATAAAAGAAAGAACGCCGATAAAACTTTAACATTGCATGTCAGCTTTATTAAAAACAATGTTGCTGAGAAGATAGATATAACATTTATGACAGCAAGGATAAAATACTCTGAAGTAGATTACCTCAGAGTAGATGGTTCAAAGCGCTTAGTGAAGGTTTTGGATCCGGAGACACTGTTAAAAGGCAAACTAGACAAATATAGAGATAAGTTTAATCCAGAAACTTATAGTACATTAGTTTGAAAACCGAACTTTTATATAGTTACTCACAGTGAAAATATTGTGAGTATATGTGGGATTTACCAAAAGGCGACCGATTCCTTCCTAGAGTAGAAGTGACTCAGTTGCAAAATATGTATGCGCTGGAGCACAATGCAAAGCCAAAACTTCGACTCTTGTGTGCTATACATCGTAAGAAAGGCGAAAGTATAGATGAGATCGTATACGCAACAGACCTAAAAAGAACTACAGTTCATGACATATTGCATAGATTCTGCGAGAAAGGAGTAATGGCCAAAGATGCGATAAAACAGAGAGGTAGAATCCCATTTCTGACGTTAAAGCAGCGTAAAAGTCTAGTAAGGCATTTGGAAGGAAGAGGACCATCAGGGAATAAAGGTGGTTTGTGGACTACAAAGGAAGTTCGGGAATATATCAGAAAGAGGTATGACGTAAAATATACACATGTTCATGTATGGGAACTCTTACAGGCATTAGGGTTCAGTGTCCAGAAACCTAGGCCAAGACACTATAAACATCCAGATGATGTAGAGGTCAACAAATTTAAAAAAAAGCTTCCAGGTTGGTACGCTATTATCGAAAAAGAGATTTTGTAGTAGGTTGTGAGGACGAAGCTACTTTTGGTTTGTTGCCGATAATAAAGAGAGGTTGGGCAAGAAAGGGAAGTAGCCCTGTGGTAAAAATAAACAGCAAAAACCAATGCACAAATGTTTTCGGTGCTAGAAGCAAACGGTCATTTGTCTTCAGTTTCTCTAAAAGGAAACGGCAGAAGGATTTCGTCAGATTTGGAACCAAACTTCTGAAACAATGGGGTAAGGTTTTGCTCTTTGTTGATAAAGGACCGTGTCATCACGGAAAAATAGTAGACACGTTCTTGAGGGATCACCAAAAGACTTTCAGGTTGGAATTTTTCCCATCGTATTCGCCAGATCTGAATCCGCAGGAACAATGTTGGAAACCAGGACGAAAACGACTATCAAATCGTTTCATCCCATCATTGGCTGCAATGAAGTATCAGCTTTCTGTAGAATTCAACAAACCTTCTTTCCTGCCCAAAATGTTCGGTTATCTATCTAATTAGCTATTAATCACCGCGTTTTATCTGAACTCCGCTTCACATATTAAAATTACCACAAATCAGAGTGCCGCTCATTCGCCGCTGCAAGCAAGATTCGATTACCTCAGCCAGCAGCACACAAACCTGTGCGTACTCCCAAATTACATATACCAACTTCCAATTCAAGTTATCTGCAAGGTTCATGCTGCTCTTTTATGAACTTCAGCAGCTATATCGAGCAAGTCAACGGATTAGCTAACTACTCAAATGTCCCACAGGTGCCTAAAGACCCATATAACATATCGGTTTCACTCACAGAAGAACTGCTAGGGTACGATAAGAATATAACGTTAAACTCCGCAGAGCAAAGCGCCTATAACCAAGCAGTGAATATGTCTACGGTACACGGTCCATGCTGTTGTAGATGCTGGCGCTGGTATGCTTTTGAAGGCCAAGCTAAATATTTCATAATACATGACGCTTTCAATTCTAGTCAGATAGCTAGAATCTGGAATCTTGAAGACGGTTGCGGCGGACCAGCAGACACACCTGGCTATCAGCCCCCAGCATAAGCCGGCACATAGTCGGCTATTACACCTTAGGGATAACCTCAAGTTGAAACATATAAGGGTGGCACATTAAGATTTACCCGAACTGAACGCTAATCGCTCATATACCTTGCTCGGTCACACTCTATGGTCCAGATGAACCTGCTTGGGCTTGGATTTTATGTTGTTTTTTGGTGTGAAATACGGCTAGAGATATGGGCGTGAAACAGCTAGGAAACGCTCTCAAACCCTTAGTGGATTCGAGAGTTCAAATCTCTCCACCTGCATCATTGAAAATGTGGCTAAATAAACAAAAGGTTTAAATAAACATATTGTTTATTATCTATGTATGGATAACCAAACGGAAAGGCTGGTAAAAACAATACAAAGTTCACCAGAAGGTATTGCTGCACTTGAAACATTGGAGAGCCTGCGCCTTTGTGATAAATTTACCCTGAGGACAACGCTGAGCAGGCTAAGCAAATCTGGCAGGATCATCCGCCTGAAGCGGGGAGTATACTCTGAGAATCCTATTAGGGATGCATTCGCAGCCGCACAATACACATACGAGGGATACCTTGGCTTTTCCAGCGCCTTGTATCTGCATAGGCTAATCACAGAGCTTCCATTCACAATAACCGTAGTAACAACGCGCACGTCCGCATCAAAACCCCTTGGGGCATATGAACTAAGGGCTGTTGCCATGAAGGAAAAGGCAATCGGATTCGAAAATGTTGGTACCTTGACGGTTTCAACCAAGGCAAAGACGCTGTTTGACTGCCTTTATCTGGAGCGGTATTCAATAGAGAGAGATAAACTTATCGATGCTTATAGGGAGGCACCGTTAAATGCCCGGGAAATGAACGAGTTCAATTCGTATGTGAGACGCTTCATTTCAAGTGGAAGTCGTAATAAGTTTGAAGAAGTAAGGAAAAAGACAGGAGGAAGGGTCTGAATTCTATGGAACTGGATTTAGAAATATGCAGGGCTATCGCTATCCGCTACGGACTTCCACTCCAATTTGTATTCAAAGAGTTTCATCTTATGGATGTGATATCACAAATAGCCATGCTTACTATTTCAGAGCCAAACAATCTGGTATTCAAGGGAGGCACCGCACTGAATAAAGTTTACTTCCAAAAAATGCAGAGGTTCTCAGAAGATGCAGACTTTGATCTAGTGACTGAAAATGCAAAAAAAGAGCTTCACTTATTTAGCAGAAAACTTGCGGACGGACTCAAAGATTACAGAATAAAGGAATTCAAAATGGTTCATTCTACTATGCAGTTTTATTGCATATACGATACACCACTAGGAGGCATGGACAACGTCAGAATCGACATTGCACCAAAAAAGCTCCTTACAGCAAAACCACTGGAAAATCGCCAGATAGTTTCTGAATTCACCCACGCATCCATAAGCGGCATAAGGATATATTCGATAGAAGACCTTACAGCCCGCAAGCTGAATGCACTCGCTGCGCGCGAGGAAGGCAAGGACATGTATGACGTAAACATGGCATTGTCCATGTGTTCCAAGCGTGTGCTGAAAGCTGCAATAGGTTTAATGCTGGAATCGGAAGGCATTGATGAGACGGTGAATGTGTTCATGCAGAAAGCAGTCACGCGTCTCAAAAAGAGAGATCCGAACAAGATGCGCAATCTTACAAATCCATTCATTCCGGCAGCAAATAGGCCAAAGAATTGGGAGGAGCTGAAAAATGATCTATCCGCAAAGCTTGAAGATCTGCAAAATACCAGTTAGTCCCTAGCCGTAGTTGTTGCAGACCGTTGGGCGTTAACCCACGTGGGGAGCGTAGCTCTGAACGTGCTGGCGCAGCTCAAAGTATTCCAGAAAAGAAGTCAATTAAGGAACATATATCCAGAACCTGGGCACGGCTAGTATGAATTTAGAACCAAGATTCTAAAGGCAGATGTCTTTAGCGCTTCTTTACGTTCTTTGCGCGCGGTCCGCGCTCTCCCTCTTCGACCTCATATTCTACAGTGTCGCCCACAGCAAGCGATGCGCCACCTTCAATAGCAGAAGTGTGTACGTACACATCCTTGCCGTCGTCTCCGGTTATGAATCCAAAGCCGCGCTGTGCGTTAAACATCTTTACTTTTCCTTTCATTGTATCACTATTTTCGTATTATATTTAGACTGCATAGTTTATAATATTTACCGTATATGGTGCATATGGGCGTATACGCCCAATCCCTTCGGATTTTAGCGCTTTGACAGACGCAAAACAGCCAGAAAACGCTCTCAAATCCTAGCTGGTTCGAGTGCTCAAATATCTTCCCTCGCAGCTCAAACTCACCGCGTCAAAGAAGCCAAAGGTGTTCGGGCTGGCATAATCTAATACTACGATGGCGACCTTTTTCCTTTCCTTTTGTGCAAGCCAATTCTGGATCATATCACTCCGAACTCCTTGAGTTCCCACGGATAGACTATCCATTTCTCAGTTTTCTCGAGATAGATTTCAGGAACATGCTGGCTCCATGGCTTTACGAAGACCGCGGCAGTGGATATCTTCCCCGGCCTATACACGCTCTTAAGATGCTTCACTACAAAATCGAACGTGTCGCCCTTGTCAGAGAGGTCGTCCACAACCAAGACATGCTTTCCCTCTATGTCGGAATGTATATCGAACACAAGTTTGGGTTCTGCCCTATCCGCGATGCCGCTGTACGATTTTACCCGCATCAAATCCAGTTCCGCGCCCAGCCTGTCAGAAACCACCAGCGCTAAGGGTACGCCGCCGCGCACCAGGCCGATTACAATGTCTATCTTTTCTTTATATCTCTCTTTTGCCCGGTCGGCAAGCCTCTCTGCCAATTTTCCGAAGTCATCCCAGTTCAAAACAAGTTTTTCTGCCATAGTTCCCATGGCTTTCGCAAGTATTTAAATGTTTGCTCTCCTATTTTGGCCGATTTTCGCAGCACTGCCACCTAAGAATACTTCACCGTTACCGCTGCGATGCTTTGTGTCACAGAGCCGTACTGCGGAATAGTGTAGTTTAGCCAGACGTGACCGAAGAATATGTTGCCTAGCGCACCTGACACTATCCCCCCGGGCCCATAGCAGTTCACCACGAACGTATTCGAACTGCCGCTGTAGAACGTTATCCCGTTGTTCGGGCTCTCGCCAGTAGGGTAGTATGAGGCACTGTTCGAGGTATATATGTTGCCGTACTCCGGCGTGTCGCTAACGGAGTTGTATGCCGTTGAGCAGGAAAGCCCCTGAACCGTTATAGTAGATCCTACGGACTGCGATATGTTTATGTACAGAATGCCGTTCTGGTTTATGTAGAACAGGCCGCATGAGAATGACGGCGCCGGGGTGCAGGAAACCGGGGTGAAGAGCGGATTCAGCAGGCCCAGGTTGTATATAACGGCTATCGCTATTGTCAATATTATTATGGCTATTCCGTAGGATACTAAGTAGTCTATAGCGGCCTGTCCCTTGCGATGGCAAGCTTCCCAAACATCCAATTACTTCGCCTTTATCTCGACCTTCGCCTCGAAGTCAGAGATGCTGTAATTGAATTCGTCGTTTGACTTTATTAAACCTTTCTCTTTCAGGTACTCTTTTGTCAGCAGGTAGTATAGCATGGCCAGCGAACGTCTGCCCTTGTTGTTGCACGGTATTATCAGATCGACGAATTTTATCCAGTTGTCAGTGTCGCAGAAAGCGATAACAGGTATGCTGGTCTTCTTTGCCTCCCGTATGGCCTGCCTCTCGTTCCTGGTGTCGCTTATGAGTATTATCTGGGGTTCCATGTAGTCCGGCCTGTTCGGATTTGTGAATATTCCGGGCATGACCCTGCCCTCTATGAACCTGGTCTTGGTTATCTCTGCGAACTTCGATGCGGCTGCCACCGCGTATATCCTTGACGCCGTGACTACCGTCTTCTGCGGATCGTACCTGGCAAGCATCTTCGCAGCCGTCCTTATCCTTTCGTCTATGACAGACAGGTCGAGAAGATACAGTCCGTCCTCCCTGACTTTGTAAACGAACCTCTTTATCCCCGGCGTCCTAGTCTTTGTGCCTATGTGTACGCCAGCTTCCAGGTATTCGGTCTGTTCGGTCAACAGTTGTTCAGCCATTACATCACATTCTTATATCTTAAATCGGGGTCGCCGAGATTTCCATTTGCATTTTGAATTCCCGCAGATCGAATCTGTCTCGGGTCTTGTGCTCCCTAAGCACAAAGCCTAACCAGACTAGCAGACGACCCCTTAACAAACATTAATATGGAAATGTTTATAAACGATGGTTATTTCCTGCCGTAAGATATTATCTCGTCTATCAGGTTGATGTGCCCGACGAGCATGCGCCTGCAGCAGTACCTCTTTAGACCAAGGTCGTCAAGAACCTTGTCTGCCGGTTCCTTTCCCTTGTTGACTCTCTCGTCGTACTCCTGCCATTTGTCCGCTATCACCTTTCCGCAGGAGAAACATCTTACCGGTATCATCATATTATCATCTAAGCATAATCATCTGTACGAGGTCTGGAACCTTGATCGTGCCTTTGGCCCTAGAAACTTCTTTGGCTCAACCTGCCTTATGTCGTCGACCAACAGGGTCCTGTCGTACTTCAGGAACTCCCTCTTCAGCTCCTCGCTCTGCGATGCCTCGACAAGCGCCTTTGCTATCACGCTCCTTATGGCGTTTGCCTGGGAGCTTATGCCACCGCCATAGACGTTGACGCTTATGTTGGAATTTTTTGATATCTGCTTGGTGAATTCCGAGAAGTTCACGGGTTCCAGCATCAGGTCTCGGAGTTCAACCGGATTCAGCGTGCTTATGTTCTTCTTGTTCACGGTTATCTTTCCGTTTCCCTTGGTAAGCCTTACCCTTGACCTAGCCGTCTTCCTCCTGCTGTATGCGAGGACAACGTTCGGCTTTGTCGACGCCTTCTTCTTGGCCTTTGCCGGTTTTGCCTCCTTCGCCCTGACTAATGGCGCAGCCTGCGCGTTTATGCTCTCAAGCTCCTTGTTCAGGTTATCCAGTGCCGTCTTCTTCTCATGCACCGTATCATTGCCTTGATCGTTTCCTGCCATAAAATCATGATTATAGTTTTGCCAGAAGCGATGACACCTTTACGGTGTTCTCGTATACCTCAGTAAATTGTTTTGCCTCTAGCTTATAAACGTTTGCACCCTTCATCGTTTCTGGCACGCCGGCATATACGCGCAGCATCTTGAAAGCGGACTTTCCTTTCGCCTTCTTAAATGGCAGCATGCCCCTTATTATCCTCTTAACGAAGATGTCCGGTCTCTTGGACCAGTATGGCGAATGCTCTGGGTTTGCCTTGTCCTGCAGCTCGAATCTTCTCTTGTACTTCTCCAGGAGTTCCCTTTCGTGTCCGCTTATAAACATGCTTTCCGCGTTCAGAAGCGTGACCTTCTTGCCATCAAGCAGCATCTTTGCTATCCTGCTTGCCGATCGTCCCACCATCATGCCGTTGCCGTCTATGACTATGCTGCTCTCGGCCGCATTCTCTTTCCCTTTCTTCTTTTCTGTATTTTGTTTGCTTGCTTTGTTCTTCTGCATGTGCATCAGCGTTTATCCCTTCAACCTCAAACCCCGAACATGTTCGAATCCCTTTCCCCTCATGACGTTTATCAGGCTTTGCATAGTGTCGCGGATCAGCTCCTGTTTCTTTATATCCCTTATGTCTACAGTCATTTTGTTCTCTGAAGTCATGTACATGCGCCTAAGCCTGTCCTTTGCCGCCTCCTTGGCATTCTCAATCGTATTTATCGCTTCCTGAAGGCCTTCCCTTTTTCCGTCTATCCTCCCGATTTTGTATGCGTTCTGCAAATCCTGTTCTGTTATGCTGTGCGTTTCGTTGAACATGCCATCATCATATTACAAGTTTTACCCCGTCCTTCTCCAGCATGCTCTTTATGCCTTCCATCTTACATCCTGCCTTGGAGAGTTTCTCTGCGGCAGACGATGAGTATTCAATTGCGGCAACGCTGAACTTGTGCTCCACTCTTCCTACACCCAGAATCTTTCCAGGTATCACCACGCTGTCCCCTTCCTCGGCTATCCTGTTAAGGCGTATGAGGTTTATGATGACTCGTTGGCGCCTGGGCTTGGATGCCAGCCTATATACATCTTTCCAGAGCTTTGCATTCTTCTTCTTTGGTCCGTACTCTCCGATAACCGCGAGCCATTCGCCGATATTTGGCTTCTCCAAAGCAATTTTCCTCTTCATGATGACCATCTCATTCTTATGCGGGGGGAGGGATTTGAACCCACGAAAGTACTAAAACTACAGGAATTTTGAACCTTTGGTTCCTCAATCCTGCGCATTTGGCCAAGCTCTGCCACCCCCGCAGGATTGATCTCTTTATTTGTCCAGTTCTTTATAAATAACTTTCATATCTTTCTTAAGCGCCTCTGTGGCTGTTTTGATTATCTCAAGGGCAGGCACCTGTCCAAACGATTCCACGTAAAACTCGTATTCGTCGTCAGACTTGCCTAATGACTTGTATGTCACGAATCCGGGCTGGAACTTTGCGCTCCTGGCCGCGTCTCCCATGACTGCTTTTCCATCGAATCTAAGCTTCTGGCCGGCAGCAAGCGTCATGAGAGGTATATTGTCGTTAGCTACCCTCACCTTTCTGTCGCTTGTTTTCAAGTCCTTTGAGTATAAAGTTCCTGGACCGTCCATCTCTGCGCTGAACAGCACCTCGTCCTTCTCGTCATATCCGTCAGGGGTTATCAGGGGCACAAGCCCTACCCTGTGCGCTATATACTCGTCGAATATGGAGCTTGTGTTTTCAAAGAAGGTCACAGAATCTATGGCAAACGTCTTGACTCCGTTTATGCAAGCGCGCCTGAGCGAGTTCACGAACGTGCTGCTTGCTCCGCTGACCTTGAATCTCAGTGCCATGGGTGAACTCTCTAACATCTCGAATTTCATGCTTATCATGCGGCAGACCGTAACATCTGCATTTATAAAATAGTAGATGAATTATGTCGGATATCTATATAAATCTTTGCGTAAAATTGCCATTGATGGAGATAGGGAAAAGGAGGAATGAGTTCTACATTAAGACCGGGCACGGCGAAGCCTTGCTCTCATACAGGATAATAGGCAAGAAGGTGATGAGCATATACCACACGTTCACCCCAGAAGAAGAGCGGGGAAGGGGCATAGCCGAGAAGCTTGCCATTAGGGCATTCGAGTTCGCGAACGAGAAAGGGCTCAAGGTAAGGCCGGATTGCCCGTACATACTCCATTTCCTCGGGAAGCACAAGGAGCTTAGGGGGCAGGCCGTGAAGTGATCCTGTCAGATTAGTACCTGCCTTTCTGAACTCGTTCTTGCAATATGGTGTTAACAGGTAGTTGCCTCGAAAGTTTCAGTTTGTCGACGATATTCCTCTGTAAAGTGTTATTAGGAATCATCTGGGACTTTCTATTACCATGTACCTCTTTAGTATCCAAAAGTCTGATTTCTCTTGCTTCAGACGACAAATCACCCAAAATTTATCGATTTTTTCCTGTTGTGCAAGATGCTCAGCAACCCTCATAAGCAGGTAGGTTATATGGCAGGTAAAGACATCGACGGTTATGCGGTCCGCCAACCTCTAGAATACCCGAGTTTCTGAACTGAGTTCAAATCCTGGTTAGTACACAAACTTTATATACCTAAAAATCCCGCTTCTCTTCTACTATAGGTATTCAATTGCATAGGAAACAAGACACGACTTGGGAGGGGTCTACTTTTTCTGATGCTAATGGAACGGAGAAACTTCTCAGAACGGGGAACCAGGAAGAAACAAAGAATACGCGATACGAAAGATTCAAGAGGTCGCTGAAAAAGAGCGCGCGGAATGTGGCTGCAGGCGCCCTGATATCTGCCTGCCTTCTCTTTTCCATGCCTATTACAGGAATCTGCAAGCAACCTGGCACAGCAAGTAGCCAGCCAGAGATGTCCCGTAATTGGTCTGGTTACGCGGTGACTACGGCCGACAACAAGGCCAAACGGATAACCATGGTCAAGGCCACATGGATTGTGAATAAACCGAAAGCGGTTCAAGAGAGGATCGATCCGCGGATAACTGCCATGGTAGGAAAAGGTTTAACGAGAGGATACTCGCAGTGGATAGGCATAGACGGCTACAACAACCACGCCCTCATCCAAGAAGGCACCGCAATCATATATCTGAATGGCAAGTCGGTAAATTATGCCTGGTATGAGCTGATTCCGGATCGCGAGAATAATGGTAATGTTATAAATCACCCGTTTTTAATTCCAGGATTCACAATGAAACCGAAAGACGTAATCTATGCAAAGATAAAGGCATTGGGCGTAGACAACCAGTGGCAGTTGACAATGATAAATAAGACGGAGAACGAGGCCTTTTCGAAGATAGTTAAATACAAAACGCCTATGGCAAGCGCGGAATGGATAGTTGAAAGGCAAATGCTTCCTCTCTTCGGATTTCTTAATTATTTCACTCATATAATAAATACCGGAACTTCAGTCTTCGGCAATGCTGCTGTTGAGATAGACGGCAAGACAATGAACCTTGGTCAGTTGAAGAGTTTCAGTATTACGATGCGTTACTATCCAGATGCCAGTTCTGAGATTAAGGAAATACCAAGCAAACTGAGTAAGGACGGCAGAGGGTTCAGCGTTGATTACGAGAAGACTTTAAATATAAACTCGCTGATAAAATCAACAATACTTCAATATGAATTTAACAATAAAGATACTAACAATATAGACATGCACCGATAAGCGCTGCGTATGCCCGTCAACATATTTTCCAAACAATGTAATACATTAATTATAATAATCTGATAATATCAAGATTGTAATATGACACACAAGAATATAGAGCGTGGAAATCACGAAAAGAGAGGTACATACGCAGAATTCTTTGATGCGGTAAAGTCTGCAGCCAGGACGGCAGGGGTAGTCGTTACAATGGCCTGCATGCTATGGACAGGGTTCGCATCAAACTGCAAGGCGGACATTAGCGTACAGCAGAATAAGACAAAGACGGCTTCAAGCCAGTATATCTCCGGATATGCGGTTTTGGTAAGCCAGGAGGGCAAGAAGGACATATACGTGACCGGAATCCACGGCACGTGGACGATACCTGCGATTAAAGGTATTGGTTTGAATCGGAATACCGGACCTGATATCTCCAAATGCTCAAGAAAAGATGCGAATATACAGTATATATTGCAGCTAATCAACTTGAGCAGCGTTGTCAAAAACACATCGATTAGTGAGGGGGTTGTAACCGAGTATGAAAACGGAAAGGAATTGTATGGAGCCTTTTATACTTTACCGACAAGCCACTCACTTATAGAGATGCCGGATTTCAAAGTCGCGGCTGGAGACACAGTGCAGGCAGATATACATTCAGAGGCAGGATCACGTGCGATGTGGACTATTACGATGAGAAATACCACTGAGAACGAGAAGTTCAGTATCGATGTTCCAGTTTCTGAACCGCTTACAATCGCAGGATGGACAATAACAACGCCTTCATACCAGGAAAAATGCGATAACGTTGAGCAGATGTACGTATCGCCGTTCATGAATTTCGGAACTGCCTCCTTCAACAACGTTTCAATCGATACTAATTTGGGGAATAAAGGCAGGAATTTTACGCTGCAGCAGCTTGCGAATGCGGATTGGGCGAAGATATGCAGGATCGTAACAATTTACGGATCATACGACAAGAATAACGCGATAGTGATTGCTCCGTCTCTCGATATCGGGAAAAAGGGTGGGTTTGACATGGCCTACAAGATAGTAAATATAAAGGGCATGGACACCGATGAGATCATAAAGAAATTATATAGAGTTGTGTACAGCAGATAGATACGGGAGACGCATGGACATGTGGAATGCATACAATGCACAGTTCGCAAAACCTGCGTTCGGAACGGAAAGAATTGAATTGAACACGAAGACCCGTGCTTATTCATCATTGTCTGCAGTGTCAAGCAAAGGCAAGGAGCTTAATGCCGGAATCGCGACGCTGGAGAAGTATGATGGGGAGGGAAACAGGTATGTGCTGTGCAGGAACGTAATATTTGACCTTCTGCTTACGCTCTATGACGTCGATTCTGCGCAGGCAGTAATAGTCAGGGCGAACAGATCTTTAGGCAGGAAGGATATCGTGAGTATAAGGCATCTTGCCAGTAAGTTCACCAATGTTGAGATGCGTGCAATAGGCATGCAGAACGGCGAGGCAGAAATGCATATGGACGTGCGCAGGGTCCACGACGCCATAAGAGGATCTTTCGTCGAAGCGGATTTGTTTGGCGGCGAGATAAGGCACATATGCTTCGACATGAAGAACGGTGTGACATACGACCTTCTCCCGGAAGACAGGCATTACAGGCCCGGCGAGCTCAACAACACATACAAGAAGGAAGATACGCGGTTGGCAAGCTCAGAACTCAAATTCGCCTAAGTCTGAATATGTCGGCCCTTCCTCTGCAATGGCGCTGCCCTTGAGTTTTATCCCGGTTACGCCGAATCTGCCGAACGCATGATCTTCGTACTTCTTCACGATGTCAGTAAGCTTCTTCCTGTCCGGCGCCCTCCTGAACCGCGCCAATGTTACGTGAGGGACATACTCTTCCCTTGCGGTTTTCGGGCTTATGGCGATGCCGCTTTCCTTGATTAGTCTTAACGCCTCTGAATGAAGGCCTAGGAAACCTTCCCTGCCTCTGGATATGCAGCCGAAGGCAACCCTTGGCATGCCCGGGTCGAATATTCCTATGCCTCTTATCTCTGCATCAAAAGCCTTGAACCCGAGGCCGTAGAGCGCATGCTTTATGCGCGCGATTTCGGATTCGCCGGTCTCTCCAAGGAATGCAAGCGTTACATGCATGTTCTCCTCGCTTACTATGGAAGCGCCACTTCCGCTTAGCTCCTCAGCAGCCTTCCAGAGGCCTTTCCTTATTTCCTCTGGAACCTCGACGGCCACGAAAGCCCTCATGAAAACATTAATAATATCTATTCAAGTAATTTATTTGTTGCCATGGCAGTAGGAATAGACGCTTTCTCACAATTGGACATACGGATAGGTAGGATAGCCGGCATTGCAAACCACGAGAATGCAAAGAAGCCGATGTTCATACTTGACATAGACTTCGGCGCCGAGGTGGGAACCAGGAGGATAGTTGCAGGCATAAAGGGCCATTACCAGGAAGCCGAACTCGTCGGCAAGAAAATAGCGTGCATAATAAACCTAGAGCCAAAGGAGATAGCCGGGGTAGCCTCGAATGGCATGGTGCTTGCCGCTGAAGATGCGAATGGGATATCGCTTCTTGTGCCTGACAGGGACGTTGGAGAGGGAAGCAAGGTTCATTAGTGTTCGTATGATAATCTGCATAACCGGGATGCCTGGAGCAGGAAAGTCTTCGGTTGTCGAGATACTCAAGAAGAAACGTTTAAGGACAATAGAGATGAGGGAGCCGATAATAGACATGATGAGGAAGGAAAAGTTGCGGGTGACGAACCGCAGCACAAGGGAATTCTCCACAGAAATGAGGAAGAGGAACGGGAACGACATCGTGGCAAGGCTTGTTGTAGAGAAGATAAACAGAGAGTACGGCGGCGGGACGGGGAGAGATCTGGTGATAGCCGGGGTAAGGGGTACATCCGAGATAAGGGTCTTCAGGAAAGTCTTCAATGGAAAGATGGTGGTGGTGAACGTCTCTGCCCCGGTTAAGACGCGCTTTATGAGGCTGAAGACGCGCGGCAGGGAAGACGATCCGAAAACGCTTAGGGGGTTCGAGTACAGGGAGAGGACCGAGACAGGATGGGGGCTTTCGGAAGCGATAAAGGAAGCCGACTACATAATCCTAAATACGGGCAGCATGCAGGATCTCAGGAACAATGTGGAGGAATTCATGAAAACCGTAAAGAGTGGGTAACAATGGGCGGGACGTATACTGAAGACGAAGGAAAAAAGCTCGTAAGGGCGGCGAGGAAGGCAATAAGCGGATATCTTGGATCGCATAAATTTGATGCCGCGCCCATAGAAAACGGATTGCACGGCTTCGATGACAAGCGCGGAATGTTCGTCACCGTAAGGCATTACCCCACTGGGGAACTCAGGGGCAGCATAGGGGCCGTGTTTCCTGAAGTGCCTGTAAAGAAACTGCTTGTGAATGCCGCGATAGCCGCCGCAACCGAGGATCAGAGATTCGTGCCGATGTCTCACAGGGAACTTGACGATGTTGTCGTTGAGGTTGATGCCGTCTTTGACGTGCAGAAGCTGCTTATATCGAACGGCAGGGTGGTGGACAAGATAAGGATTGGCGAAGACGGGCTCACGATAAAGTATGGATTTTCAGGAGCCACGATGCTTCCTTTCCAGGCGCTTGAGAACGGATGGGATGACGAGCAGTTCCTAGACAGCCTATCCGCAGCCGCAGGGCTTCCAAAGCATTATTGGAGAAGGCATGGAGTAAAGATATGCAGGTTCAAGACCCAGAGGTTCGAGGAAACCTCGCCGAACGGGGAAGCAGAAGAGGTCTTCCCTCCGATAGCCAGAGAAAGCAAAAAGGCAGACAGCAATGCGAATCCTGTGGAGAGGCTGTTAAAGAGAAGGAAGGCCGCAGGAAAGGGAAGGAAAAAGTAGAGCCGCGAACATTATTCTCAATGCGGAATGAACATCCACGCCCCTCCTCCGTCGATATACACTGCATATCCGCTGCTTGCGCCTTCCAGGACGAAATTATCGAGCCTGGAAGTGAAGTTCAGTTCAGAATAGCTCCAGCCAAGGTATGCAGACATGTTGTAGTAGGAGGACAGTCTTACTGCTGAAGAGGCCTCTGCCATCGACATCGTTACCGTGTCTGAGTATGCCAGCTGCGAATAGACGGATGATAGAAACAGGGCGGATAGGAGCACGGTTGAGATCAGGAACAGGCCATAAAACGACATTCAATCACCGGCAAGTATGCATATGTCAGTAATCCCTGAGCCGGCCTTGTATGGTATGCACTGCTCAAGGAGCATGCGCCCGTGATCGCCTGCATCAGAGTTGCCCGTAATTATCATCATGTCGATATGGTAGACTGAGGAATACAATGCCGCATAATGCCCCATGCACGAGCCGTTTCCGGATTCCGGAGGGGAGGAGAAGCACGTTTCCATCGACGCGTTTGAATACAGCTGATGCTGAAAATCGAATACCGCCATCTCGGCGAGCGATGCGTATCTCTGCGCCGCTGAGCTGCCTATGTAATTGTTCACGGCCCTTCCCGCGGTGAAGACCATGGCTAGCGACAGCAGCAGTGACGCAAAGGCTTCTATGGTGGCGAACTGGCATTTCATGCGATCAGCTTCCGCTTATTTCTATCTGCGATCCCATGTAGGAGATGACAGAACTGCCGATCCTGATTCCGGAGAGGTTTGCTATTATCACGTATGACAGCGGTATTACCGGAGGGCATGAGAAGACGTTGCCCGACAGGCCGCACGGCGAAGCTCCCTGCAGCCCGCTTGACGTGAGCTGCGACGATGCCTGTATGAATGACGATGCCGATTCCTGGAGCGTCGACTGTATGTCTGATGACACGGTTGACGAGTTGTAGAACTTCATTATGCCGAACATGCTGTTCTTTGCCTGTTCGTATGCCTCGTATGCGGACTGGTTTGCCACTCCGCTGCCCGTGGGCGTGTCCATTATGCTCACGGGTGAAGAGAGCCCATCGCCGGCGGCCTGCTTCACGTATGCGCTGCCCACAGTTACGCCACCGAGAAGCATGTTTGAGGTTCCGCTTCCGCGCATCTGCGAGGCTATCTGCCCGTCCCTTGTGCCTATGGACAGCATGAAGGAGTAGTTGTAATGCGGGTCATATGTGTCCACGCTGCTGACATTGTAGCCTGTGTATGATACGATCGCGCAGTCGGTCTCTGTGAGGGCATAGCCGCTCCAGTAGCATCCTTCGTTGACAACGAAATAGTACCATCCGTCCGTAGATCCGCACTGCATGCCCATGTTCTCCGGAGAGCCGTCCCGCATGTACGTGCAGTGGCTGAACAGATTTACAGTGTATATGGGTTCGTCGTGCACAAGCGGATATACTATAGATTCGTTCCTCCCGGATATCGATGCGGATATCTGGCTTGCGTTAAGTTGCATGATTGACGCGTTGCCAGGGAACGTAGAGTAAGTGTACATGGACATGCTGCCGGAGCTTGAGGACATGCCGCATCTTATCGAATAGCTCACAATTATCCGGTTCTGGCCTTGGAGCAGCGGCACGAAGTAATCGCTTGCCAGGCCAAGCTCCGTCACGTTGATTGACAGGCTGTTGTACTGGAATGCCATGGAATTCGAGGCCATGCCCACGGTGGCGTTGCCATCCGGACAGCCATACACTGCGACAGAGATTCCGTTCTTCTGCCCAAGGTAAGATACCGGTTCCACAAACGCAAATATGCGCGGAGTTGCATTCTGGGTCTGGTTTTGTATTACGGGCGCAGGGGTCGAGTTTATCAGCTGAAGGCCAGTAAGCTGCTGCCTGTAAGAACTGCCATATATGGATATGGCGCCTAGCGCAAGCGCGCCTATTGCAGACGCGATCATAAGGAACTCAAGGCTTGCTTGTATTCTCATAATTGACCACCATCAGGTAAGTTGCATTTCTTATAGTCACAAACCTGCACAGGCTCCGGATGCCGCAGGCGCCGGTGCCGGATTCCCCGGTGATGTATGCACTTCCGAAGCCCCGGGTTGACGCGCCTGCGATCTCGGACGCTGTCGAGTAGTTGGCGTGAAGCGAATATATTGCCGAGGTGATGCCCTGGGATGCCGAATAGGAATGCAGGAACCCCAAGTCGTATCCCGAAGAGCCGGAGATTGCGGCGTAGCTGTGCTCCATGCCTAATGCGAGCGCCGTTATCGCCGCAAAAGCGAGCGGTATTGCTATCATCAGGTCTAGCGATATTACGAACCCTTTCTTGCACATCATATCAGCACACGCTTTGTTTTTGGTAATTGCAGTACTGGCACGAGGCAAACGAGTATGCGACGTAAGAAGATGCGCTGCACGATGCGTTCTTCAGGTATGCGATAGCGGAATGCGATTGGCTGTAATAGTGCAGCGCCACGTGCGACGCGTACACAGCCAGCAGTAGCGATACGGCCATGCTTACCATTATCTCCAAAGACATCTGGCATTTCATCTAATTAACCTACGCTTATTCTTCCCTGATAATCGTACACGCTTACCTGTCCGTTGGCGTTTCCCGCGCAGAGCGCAGAGGAGTTAAGCGATATGTCCGACATCAGGGGAAGATCGCCATACGGGGTATGAAGTTCGTTGCCAGAGGCTGTGGAGTTGCACATGCCCCGAGGGATATACGCATTGAAGCTCGAGTATGGCAGCCCTGACAGTATCGCCTGGTTTATCCCCTGGGCAATGCCGTATGCCTCGTAATAATGCATATACCTGAGCATGTATGGCCTTGCCGTGCCCAAAGAGCGCAGCGCAAAAGCTATGGAGAGCCCGGCAAGAGCGACATAAAGAAGCATCTCGAGCGACATCTGGGCCCTCACACAATGCACCTAATGCGCGTTCAGCGAAGAAAGCTGGCTGGATATCGCGTTCGCTATGGAGACGTTGCTGCCATTCAGCGAGACACTTGTCACCACTGCGCTCCTCAGCTTCACGACCATTGCCAAGGCCACCACCACAACTATGCTCGCTGCCGCAAGCATCATTATGTACTCCAACGATCCTTGCGCTTTCGCGCTCTTTGCGATGCAAAACATCGCCGCCGCTTCTGGAAACAACCCAGCCGCAATCTCTCTTATTTTCTCTCTCATTCTTACACCTATATCACAGATGACGCATAAACGGATGAGACATGGAACACGAGCGCCGATACGAGTGCCATGGGAAGGCATTCGCCCATGACGTCTATCGCAGAAGCGCCAGGATTCCTGAATGCCCCGGCTATGAAGAGCATTGTAGCAGTGTAGATAATCGACACCGACCTGAATACTAAGGATAAGTATGCGGCACTGGAGAATGACGAGACGAAGTCTATCACCGTCAGGCTTATTCCGATGAACATGGGAAGGAAGAATACGACCCCAAAGAGCGAGATGGTCTGCATGCCCTTTATTTTTGACTCGAACCTCTGCATGTCTGTGCTCTCTGCATCCAGTCCCTTTTCGTAGAATCTTAGCGGCCTGGAGACGCTCTGGCCGGTTAGTATGCCTCCTGAACATATCCGGAGGAACGGAGCAAGGCCCTCTCCTGCATGCGTGCGATCTTCTTTTGGAGGCGCGTATTTGGAATTGAGCCTGTATGCCGATACGTATCTGTGCAGCTCGGCACCGAATTTCTTGTTGTCGATTGCCGCTCTTTCAATGGCCTTGATGATTGAATTCAGTCTGGAATAATGAAGGTTGAAACTCTTGACAAGGCTTGATACGTCGGAGATTCCTATCCTGTCCCTGCTTTCCATGGCGGCGAAATATGCGCGGAGCAGAAGCACTGCGGTTAAGATTATCACAAACTGGAGGGTCATGCCCATAAGGATCGCTACTATGCCAAGCATGCACAGCGGGACAAGCAGCAGGTTGTATATTTTAAGCAAGCAATCGCCTGAACAGGAGCATGTTGCCCGTTATGTATGCCATAGGGACAACGAAGAGCATAAGGATGGTGAACATGGGGAGCCATGAGAAGTTGCTGGACATTACCATGTCCCCTACGAAGGCAAACGTCAGGAACGACGGCGCTATGGTGGAGATGAACATGTTTATTGTCGAATGCCTCTGCGAGGCGGAGAGTAGGTCGTAGCGCCTGGACCTTGATTCGTATTCGTAGCGCTCCAGCATCTTGGAAAGCGAGGACTGCACAGAGATGGCATCTGCATCCTTTGCGCACTCCCTGAATTCGCGCATCTCGCCAGGCACGCTGCAGTACAGGCTTGGCGCCAGTCCCTCCCCAAGTTCAAGCCTCCTGGCCGTCTTTGACAGTATTCTGCCGACTTCCGCATCTCCAGACAGCAAGGATGCCCTCCCTATATTATTAAAAGTGGATGCCTTGCCTGCCAGCGAGCATAGAATCCGCAAAGCCCGTTCCATTCCATCTCTTGTCCTGCGTTTTGCCCCCTCTTTGTCTATGAATTCCATAGAACGGGCAAGAAAGAACAGGAAGAGAAACGTGAGAAGCGAAAAAGCCGCATACCCTGCGGCGCTGTAATGCAGCATAAGGCCAAGGAGAATCCCTGACGGAGCTGCAATAAGCGCCAGCGCGATTATGGTTTTCAGAGACATAGGATCATTCGTAGCTGTATATGCCTTCTATGGCCTGCAGGGGCTGAAGCCCTTCTGAACAGAGCCCTTCCAGGAACGCCCTCCTCCTGTCCAGCTCCTTCATAGCCTGCTTATCCGATATGCCGTGAGACTTGGCAAATGACAACACGGCTTTCGACCCCCTGAGCGCCTGCCTGTTGAGGGTGCAGTTCTCCACAATGCTGCTTATCCCCACCGAATCGCTGTCGTTTATGTTCTGTTCCGGCTCCAGTATCTCTGCCCTGCTAAGCCACCTGTATTCTGATATGTTTGATACCTTCCTAGACAGGCCATCCTCCCTCATGTACACAGACATGTCCAATTGGCTTATCAGCCTGTCATCAACTTCCATCGGCTTTGTAAGCAGGCGCTTTATTATGGCCTGCCCGGTCTCGTTGCTGTGCATTGTTGTGAGAAACTGTATACCTGTGTTTGCAGCGCCGAAGAGCTCCTTTGCCTCGTCTCCCCGTATCTCGCCTATCACCATTATCTCCGGCCGCATCCTAAGCGCATTTCTGGCCTGCTCCCTTGTACTTACAGATGATTTCGAATTCGTGCCGTAAAGGGGCACCATGTTGATTGCGTTGTGGTAAAACTTGAACTCGTTCACGTCCTCCTCTATGACTATTATCCTACGGTATCTCTTGGCGAAGGCCAGAATCGAGGTAAGAAATGTGGTCTTTCCACTTGCTGGGGCGCCTGCGATCACAATGTTCAGTCCGGATTCCATGGCAAGCCACAGGTAAGCAAGCATCTCAGAGGATGCCGTTCCGCCGCTGCACAGCTTGCAGACATCGATATCCTTCCTGCCGCCAAGCCGTATCGTTGCCACCGCAGAGCTTGCGGCATAGGGCTTTGTCTGTGCGTGCACCCTTGCGTCTCCAACCTGCGCATCTATTATCGGGGTCGTGTCGTTGAGTTCCTTGTCGGTGTCTTCTATGAACTTGTTTACTGCGTTCCTGAAGTAGTACTCGCCCGCGAATCTTAGGTTGGTCACGCATCTCCCGTAAGACGGATGGAATATGCATATCTGCGCTGTTGGCGAGTTTATCTCTATCTCCTCTATCCTCTCCTTGTCCTCCAGGAGTATGCTTATCGGGCCGTAGCCGACAGTGTCGTGTGCCACAATATACGATATGTATGAAGACGATCTCTGGTCCATCCCCTGGGGCAGGATGCTGCGCGCCAACTCCCTTGCCTTTCCCATCAAACCCATGTCTATCTGTTCGCTTGAATCCGACAGCGAATCTACCACCTTCGCCTTGACTATAGACATCGCCTCGCGTTGCGCAGGGGTCAACTGCAGGAAGTCGATATTGTAGCTGAATTGGTTCCCATGTTTTATTATCCGCCTCCGTATGTCTGTCTGTATCTCCTCCACCGTCTCGCCCTTTTCAGCATCGCTTATATGAAATCCAGGATCCGAACGCCTCTCCTCTGCGGCGTGGTTTCTGTTGAGAACGTATTTCAGGAGCCCATAGGACAAGCTAGCACCATTTACTTTAGTATAAGTTCTTGTAGTATAATATACACAACAATATTTATATACCTTTCTAAGCAGGCGTGGACAATTCGATTATGCGCATACAAGCGCGTTTTCAATGGAATGGAAGAGCCTTTTTAAAGTTATGCTATAATATATTATCATGGTATCAAAGTTTCAGGAAGTCGACGAGATATATATGCTTAGGAAGATGCTGAGCAAGCCTAATTATTCGGTTCTCAAACTGTTGATGAAGAAGAGCCCGAGGACAACCCGCGAGATATACAACCTGCTTGGCAGGAAGTTTACAAGGAAGACGTTGATAATAACCCTTAGGGACCTCTCCATGGAGCTTAATGTAATACAGCCTACGCACATAAGGACGGAGAAAGGGTACGGGCTTGGCTATAACATAAACCCGAAGGTAAAGGAGATAGTAAAGACAGCAGACAAGTTCGAGAAGATAATAGAGGATGCGGTAAAGAACTGACTATTCCTGCTTGCAAGGGTTTTAAACGTTGCTGTCAGAATATGATAGGTCAGATGATAAGCAAGAAGCCCTATGTCATAGCGAACATAGACGCGACCACTCCGTGGGTAACTGTATTCACGTTCAAGTCTGCAGACGGGAGCACGCTTGATTTCGAGCCTGGAATGTTCGGAATGTTAACATACAGGGATCCTGTTACCGGCGCAGAGACGACCAGGGCATTCTCTTTCGCATCAATGCCGGGAACCGACACTGTGGAGTTCACCATAAGCATGATACACGGCCGCTTCACATCGCATCTAGACGATGCGAAGATAGGCGACGTGTATTATCTTACTGGCCCCTACGGCCAGTTCAAGTTCGACAGGTCAAAGGCGAAGATCCTGTGCATAGCCGGAGGGACTGGCATTGCGCCGTTCCTATCCATGTTCAGGGAGAAGAAACGCGACGGACTGCTGGTCGACTGCACGCTTATCTACAGCGTGAAATATCCAAAAGACATAATACGCGAGACAGAGCTCAGGCAACTGCATAAAGACATAGGCGTGAATACCGTAGTTACGGTAACAAGGCCGAACGAGCTCCCCGAACCGTGGAGCGGAGAGACGGGGCACATAGATTCAAAGATGATAGCAAAGTACGTCGGTGACGTCGCAGGCAGGAAATGCTACATATGCGGACCCCTGGCATTCGTAAAGGCGATAAAGGCCGCACTCAAGGAGCTGAGCGTAAAGGACGAGGATGTGAAGGCAGACGTCTGGGGATAGGCATTGACAAATTTTGCGCGGCCTGCTTCTTTATGTATCGCAAAGGACTTTTTGCAATCGCGACGCCAGCGCTGCGTACGGCGCCAGTCCCGGCCCAATCCATAGCCCTTGGGAACGATTATATCGCCTCTTGCATCTTATGCCGGTAGAACTGCACAAGGCATAACTTGTAGCCCCAACGGTTCTATCCTCAGAATACGCTTCAGGGGGCTTTTGCTCAAAAAGGTGAATTTGCTCATAAAGTCAAGGTTCTGCTCAAAAAGTGCAACTTCCATAAAATTGGTGATTAAAACCGAAAAGATTGGACGAATATAATATTTTATAGCTTCTTATAGTAACTAATCTCGTATGAGTGATGAAACTGTAAGGTTGCCAAGTCCGTTCAAAGAGGTTGTACAAAAACTTGATCCATTAAATCAGGGGATCGTAAAAGTGGCGTATATGGACGAAAAAGACTATCAACTTCAAAACAATATAAAAGGTCTGAGAAAATACTTGGGCATAGGCGAAAATGCAAGTCTTTGTGATGCTTATGTTAAATTAAGTCAGGGACAAAAAAGCGTTTTAATTGAGGATAAAGATACTGAAGGTGAAAGAGCACTTAGAGTAGCATACGCACAATTAGAAAGTACGGTTAAATTGCTATCAGCTAAGGGAGAAAAAGTAGATTATGCAGTAATAACGAATATACGAGTTGATCCACGCTTGTATAATTGTGAATATGTTAAGGGTGGTTTTCCACCGTTAAAGCAGATCAAAAGAAAGGACTCAAGCAGACACAGAGTTTTGAATATGGAGGTCAATGGGCTTGAGATACCCTTATATGTTTATAAAGAGTAGGTTATTCGTATGCCGTTGTATATGGTTTTGGAAAAAAAGAAAAGCAACATACATTTCAATAGGATATCCAATGCTGTAAAAATATTTAATACAATATTCAGTTTTCTTAGTATAAAGGATACGCAGATTACAGTATTTGAAGTCGATCCATTCCCTTCCTTTAAGGGTTACTTGGAAAAGATGCCAATGGAGTTATCTTCAGAAAAACTGAAACTTGCTGTTGAAAAATCTACTGCGCCTGATGATTTAGGTATTGAAATATCATCAACATTACATTTTGACGGTGGATCTATTCCAATATTATTCACACTTTTGCCACTAAATAGAAGTAATTATCACGATGTAGTATTTGAGTTTATACCTAATGGTAATGTCAAGGAATTTATGGACATACAAAAGTATATTGGCGACTTTAGGAATAAATTAGTAGAAAGCATTGAAAGATACCACAGTAATATTAAGAAGGAAGATGCAGCTACCACACTAAAAATAAATAAGGCATTTATATCAACAGACACAATCACACAACATGACATAGACAACTATAAACTATTTTATTCAAGGGAGCAATACGAGATAATTATTGAATTATTCTCTAAGATATCTGATCAAGCAAAAGAACGTCTAACACTTGCAAATAGAAATAAGGTTGCAGATACGTTAATAGGTAATTTCTACGCCTTCAATACCATAAGTAAGATAGCTACAAATTCAAGCATTGATATGAGAGGTGGCAGTATTATCATTATACCTGAAAAGGATAATTCAATGAAGGAATTCGCTCAAAAAACAAGCAAACTAATAGACGAATTCATAAACGATGTTTATGTGGATAAGGAAACCTATAACAAAAAGCTGAGTGAAGTCTTTACTGAAGAATAGTGATAATTTCTACTATTTTTTAAGTCCTCTTTTTATCAGGGTTACTACTGCATCGTTATTATTTTTAATATCCTTATCTATCTTGTACTTTAAAACTTCTTTCCAAGTTTCCTCGTCAATATCTAAAATCAACTTCTTAGGCACATTAACACTTACTAATAGTTATTAATAGAAAGGTATATAAAGGTGAATGTATTAATAGTTATTAATGATTATTAGTGGTGTATATGTCAATACAAGAACAAATACAGATAAGAAAACAAAAGGGCTTGGAAATAGCTAAAACAGGAAAGGTCAAGCTTGAGGGTGATAAGTGGCTTGTTCCTTCGCAGAGTATTAATAAGAATTA
>JAJYVZ010000049.1:0-2148 GCA_021791725.1 Microcaldota archaeon
CTGGCTCCACGGTGATCACCATGCCCTGCCCGATCTTTCCCTCCGCCGTTTGAGAGAATCCAGGGCCGTCATGCACTTCTATTCCAAGCGAATGTCCAAGGGAGTGTATGAACCTCCCTTTGTACTTACCACCGTAGGCGCCGTCTATATGATCCTGTGCTATCTTGTGTATCTCCTTCCCTTCCATTCCTGGCCTTATGCTGCGTATCGCCATGTCGTGCGCCTCCTTAACCGTGTCATACATCTCTTTCATCCTTCCATACCTGTTTCCGGCGTTTCCGAACACGAATGTCCTTGTAATGTCTGAAGAATAGTTTCCGACCTTGGCTCCGGCGTCGATCAGAACGAACTCCCCGTCCCTCAGTCTTGTACTGTCCGGGAAATGGTGCGGATATGCGGCATTCTTCCCAAAGCATACGATTGTCTTGAAGGAAGGGCCTTCTGAGCCGAGCGCAGAGGATATACTGTCAAATCTTGAAGCAAGCTCCAATTCCGTGATCCCTATCCTGAACGACTTCGATATCCTCGCCATGGCCTCTTTGGTTATCGAAGCAGCTTCGCCTATCCTATTTATCTCCGTACCGTCCTTCACAAGGCGCGCGCTGAGAAGTTCATCAGAAACATCCACGATCCTGCGCGGTTTGTATTTTACCAGGACGCGATACATCCTGTAAGAAAGCCGTGATCCATTAATGCCGACAACTCTGCCCTTAATTCCTGAAAGGAAACGTTCAACATCATCCCTACTGCTGATCTTTATTACCTCGAGATCCTTGTCTGCCTGTTTTACTGCTGTGCCGTATTCGAGGATTGATGTTGCAATGGCTGTCCTTTTCCTGCCGATTCGCAGGAAAGTGCTCTCGAAAAGGCCGCTTCTGAAGCCTGTGACGTAAAGGAAATTGGGGTCAACTTCTGATGTGTTGACAATGAGAACAACGTCAACCCCTTTACAAAAGTCCAGTATCCTTGATGCCCTGCGTCCAGTCCAAGCCATGCAATCGAATAAAGTCTGTGCATTGCATTATTAATGCATTGCTAGCCAAAACAAGGATGTATGCAGATGGCTCTGCTCCGAAGGCCCCACCCTCTAAACCCCACCTGCACATTCATCCGCCATCTAGGCAACCTCAAAGTTTATATATTTTGTTACTTAAATGTATTATTTAATGTATTTATATATCATATAATACAAAGAGAGGAAAAGGAAAAGTTTAATTTATGCTATGCGAATGTTAAAGCTGTGGATGTTTGGTGCATCTGTACGGCAAGTATTGGTACACTCTTGCCATGAATAAATTTGACGCTTATGAAGTGATCGCATGGATACAAAAACAGGATATCAGAAGGTTTCCTCCTATGAGGGGAAGATAGGCGAGATTAAGAAAATAGTACTCCTCTACTCCGGGGGCCTTGACACTTCTGTGATGCTTAAATGGATACAGCAAACGTATAGCGCAGAAGTGATTGCGCTAACGCTTGACATAGGCCAGCAAGGCGACGATCTTGACGCGGTTAAGAAGAAAGCACTGTCCTGCGGTGCAACGAAGGCATTCGTTATAGACGCGAAGGAGGAATTTGCAAATGAATACATTTCGAAAGGAATCAAGGCAAACGCATCCTATCAGGACAATTATCATCTCGCAACGCCGTTGGGAAGGCCTCTTCTCGCAAAATGGGCCGTGAGGATAGCTGAGCAGGAAGGTGCCGATGCCATAGCCCACGGATCAACAGGGAAGGGCAATGATCAAGTGCGCATCGAAGCAGCAGCGATGGTGTACAATCCAAAAATAAAGGTCATAGCTCCAGTCAGGGAGTGGAAGATGGACAGGACGGAGGAGATAAAGTATGCGAAGGAGAACGGCATATCCGTTCCCGCTTCAATAGATTTCCCTTACTCCAACGACGATAACATGTGGGGAATGTCATGGGAAGGCGGCGAGATAGAGGACCCCGGCAAGATACCTCTTGTTGAGAAATTTCTGACGACCTACACTCTTCCAAAGAACGCCCCGGAGAGTGAAGAGCTAATAACGCTTGAATTCGAGGAAGGCCTTCCTACAAAACTCAACGGAGAGAGGCTTACGCTCGCCAGTCTTATAGTAAGGTTAAACAAGCTTGCAGGCGCACACGGTGTTGGCACATTCCATC
>JAJYVZ010000049.1:2158-5941 GCA_021791725.1 Microcaldota archaeon
GGGTGTATGAGACGCCAGGAGCCGAAGTAATAATCAAAGCCCACCGTGCACTTGAGCATTACGTTTCCACGAGAAACCTAAACGAGCTGAAGGAGACACTGGACATCAAATGGGGCTATCTCTGTTACGCTGCGATGTGGAACGATCCAGTGATGTCTGCGATAAATGCATTCAACGATGAAGTAAACGGCAGGGTTAAAGGCGAGGTGAAGGTGCGCCTGTACAAGGGAAATGCCACTGTTGTTGCGATGACTTCTCCGTACGCACTGGATTACGCATCTTTCAATGAAAGCGAAGGGCTCTCCCTGAACGTAAACGCAAGCCCCGGCTTTATAGAGCTGTATTCCCTTCAGATGAAACTCGCAAAACAGATGGAGAAGAAATCCGGAGAAAACAAATGAATCGGTGTGTGCATGAAACTCTGGGAAAAAGGCTACAGTCTAAACGGCGAGATAGAGGCCTTTACTGTTGGCAACGATTATCTTCTTGACAGAAGGCTTGTCAGGTACGACTGCATCGCCTCAATGGCTCATGCAAGGATGCTCGGCAGGATGGGTATTCTAAGTGCAAAGGAGTCCAGAGAAATCATCGCTGCTCTTGGCGAGATAATTGAACTCGACAGCAAAGGAAAATTCAAGATCAGCCCTGGGGATGAGGATTGTCACACTGCGATAGAAGGATATCTTGTTAACAAGCTCGGTGATACAGGCAAAAAGATACACACTGCAAGATCGAGGAACGACCAGGTGCTTACTGCACTCCGGCTCTATTACAAAGCGGAGATAAAGGAAACGGTCTTTCTATGCAAGGGTTTTCTCTCAGCTCTTTCGGCATTCAGGAAAAAGAACCGTAAGGTGCCCATGCCTGGATACACGCATATGAGAAAGGCAATGCCTTCTTCCATGGGGATGTGGGCCGACGCATTTTCTGAATCCATGTCAGACAACATTGCGATGATGGAATTCCTGCAGGATCTTGTGGACCAGTCTCCGCTTGGCACAGGGGCAGGGTACGGCCTTCCCATCAAGCTGGACCGAGAGATGACGCGAAAACTTCTAGGTTTCAGGAGGCTGCAGAAAAGTCCAATCTATGCACAAAACAGCCGTGGCAAGTTTGAGGCATCTATACTGCACGGCCTCGGACAGATAATGCTGGACCTGAACAGACTTTCCTCAGACATAATCTTATTCAGCATGCCGGAGTTTGGTTACTTTATACTCCCAAAGGAGATGACGACTGGGAGTTCCATAATGCCGCACAAGAGCAATCCAGATGTGCTTGAGCTTTTACGCGCGAAGTACCACCTGCTCCTCTCTCTCGAATCAGAGGTGAGCGGCATATCTGGCAATTTGATATCCGGTTACAACCGTGACCTGCAGTTAACAAAGGAACCAGTCATCACCGGATTCGATGTTGCGAAGGAGAGCATCAGTGTCGCCTCCCTCCTACTGTCTAAAATGAAGGCAGACAAAAATCGATGCGAAGAGGGAATGTCAGCAGAGCTATACTCTGTCCAGAATGCATACTCGCTTGTGGCAAGAGGAATGCCTTTCAGGGACGCGTACAAGAATGTATCACTGAAGTTCGGGAAACAGGCGGAAAGGACGCAGTGACTGCAACCTATATATATTTGGCCGTCATGTCTCATCTGGGACATGCATGGAAAAGATAGCGGAAGAGACACGCAGGTACCTGAAGAACAAGCCTTACATCCTCGAAGCGCTTGAGATAGGAATAGTCAATCTGAGTGAACTTTCCCGGATTGTCGGCCGCGATCTCGGGATAAAAAATTTCCATGCGATCAAGGCTGCACTCAGGCGTTACTCCATTGAGCTCGGATCAAGGAAAGAAGACAGGAGCAAGAGCATACTCTCAATACTGGGAAAGAGCAGGATAAGCGTGACTGAAGGGGTATCTGTCATGATATCAAAAGGCAGGCTCGAGATCGAATCCATAGCCTCTGTCAGTGTAAACAATCTCTACCTGTACATAATAAACGGGGAACCTCCTGCACTACCGACGAAGACCCAAAACTCGGTACTGCGCAGGTATTCCGACTGTTCGCTTATCGGCATACATTCGGATGAGAACATAGCCCGCACCTATGGCGTTGTCGCTTATCTTTCATCGCTGCTTGCGCAGCAGAACATAAATGTCATCGAGTTCATATCTACATACACTGAGACCTTGATGGTTGTCGCCAAACACGATGCGCTGAGGACGTACGGTTTGCTTTCCTCTCTCGCATGAAAAACGCTACGCTAAGCAGAGAAAAACCATCCATTGTATGTACGTACAGAAGCAGCGATCAGACAAGGTTCTTCCTGTCTACGACTATAAAGTCGTTGACTGCCATAACGCTGGTATAAGGCACAGAGAGTCTCCCGCTCTTGACATTGAGCTTGTTTACGAACTCGCTGTCCACATTAGGCTCTATCACAAGAGTATTCAGCTTGCCGTTCGATTCGCTTACCTCGGCATCAACAAACTTTCCCAAATCGAAACCATCCGAAGTAACGACCTCTTTTCCTACAAGCTGCTCAGCAATAATATATTTTACCATGTTCGCACCCTTTGCATATCCTAAGCTGATATACATAATTGCATTATATTTATATACCTATCCTAACTGCGCGCAATACACTATCGCAATCCCTGTCTTCGCAGCCGCAATGAATAAAAGGAACCACTCCCATAACAAACAATGGCTGATTACCTCGGTTCGCTCCTATTCAAGGAGAAGCAGGCGCGAATATTCATAGCGCTCGCCAAGGAAGGCAAGGAGTGGCACATATCTGACCTGGCAAAAGCAACCGACGTCACCTATGTACACACCAGCAAGTTCATAAGCAGATGCGAGAAGCTGGGGCTTGTTGCAACAGAGAGGCACGGCCGAACCAAGAGGCTTTATCTGACTGAAAGCGGAGCAGACGTAGCAGGGAAGATACTTGAGATAATGGGAAAAATAGGCCAAGCAAAGGAGAACGCAGAACCTTCTCAACCTCCAGGGGCCAAGGGATCATAACCTGGCATCCGGCGATATAAATGGAACGCAAGAAATACGCTATAACAAAAAGCGGAAGAATAAAATCTCCCGCATTCGGGCTGATAATCATACTTGGTGCTATAGTCGGAGCCGAACTGGTATATGCGGTGCCAGTAAGGGCAGGGCAGCCGACGCTCGCCTTTATACTGGGCATCTCTATGGTCTTTTTCTCTTACGAAGCTGTTTCGAGAGCGACTTCCGTCTCTTCAACAGTATACCTATTCTCTGTACTAGGATCCATGGGCATACCTATAATCGGAGGCATAGCCATGTATCTCGCTGCTTCAAAGCACAATCTCGTGGAATGAGGCTATTCCCTCTGCTCACGCCTCTCTACAGCCTCGATCACTACTCTTTTCTTCATTGCATTTAGTACATGTGCATAATCCCTATAATGTATGAATGCCGTAAGTGTTATTGTGTATTCCCCAGAATCGGTGCCCACGTCTCCGAACACTTCCGTCTTGGTCTCCTTCGATTCGTCAGGTGCAAGGGTACCTAGCCTCAATTCCTTCTGCTTTGATATTCCTGTGCTGTCAAGGCTGAGCTGTTTTGGCACGTCTATAACAAGAGAGCTTACAACGGGCTCTCCTGTAAGGTTCTTTATCGTTACAACGAAAGAAGAAGAACTCCTCTCCTTGGCCTTAAGTTTGTAAGGCACGAACTCCGTCCTTATAGAGTAAGGCATCTTCTTGCCCAGGCTTCCCGAGACATCCCTCTTCCCGAAAAGATCGAAT
>JAJYVZ010000050.1 GCA_021791725.1 Microcaldota archaeon
GCCTACGCGAATACTAACGACGAACAACACACGAGAGCAACGGAAATATTCAAGGAGATAGACGACGGAATTTATGGCAACGCCGCAATTACAGATTATGTATTTGACGAAGCAATTACCCTGACGATCTCGCGAACTAAAAATTTTAAGCTGGCAATTAAAACGGGGGAATATCTTCTCAAGTCTATCGACTTTCTGAAAGTTGATCAGAGCATGTTTAATGACGCATGGGGCATTTTCAAAGCACAACATAGCCACGCACTTAGCTTTACCGATTGCAGCATAATTGCTGCCTGCAAAGCAAACGGCATATCGACAATAGCGACGTTCGACAGCACATTAAAATACGAAAGCCGACTAATTATTATAGATTGACTATTTTAGTAATAACGCAACTAGATAAATATTTTTGTTATTTGATAATATGGCATCGAAAAAAGAGAGACCTGTGCATCAGGGCGAGAAAACCGCCGAGAACGGCGATGTGGAGGCATTGGTAAGCCTGATGCGCAAAATCACAGGGTTCGAAGACTTCAATAAAGACGATATGGAAGCAATTTTAAACCCTCAAAAATTCATGGCAGACGAGGATTGCAAGGAACTTGAGAGGCTCAGGCGCGGAGAACTGGACACAAGCAAGTGGGCAAACCAGGCCAAATCAAAGGAGATAAGCGAAAAAGGATTCAAGGCGTGGCTAAAGGGGTATAACAAATCCGTAGGCAAGAGGTTCACCAAGGACAATTACTATTACACAGAGCACATGCGCAGGCCAATGCAGGGCACAGGCGATTATACCATTTACCTTACGCGACAGTCCCAGGCCCTCATCTTTGTAGAAGAGGTGCTAGGGCAGATGAGCGACGGATGGTGGGAGAATTCAATGATGACCTGCCGCCATAGCGCAGACACCTACTACTACAATATCAAGCTAGACGTAAATCCAAACAACAATCCGCACATAGAGGGCTTTTCCGGAGTGGATAAGTATCCAGCACGCGTCCTGTCAAGGAATCCGGACCTCTCTGAACGCATGATGCTGTTTGTGAGGAACAGCGGTGTAGCTCCTAATTATTCCTTTCAGGATCTTGAGGACGATCTGAAAATAATAGATGACGCGCAGAAAAATCAGCTCCAGGGCGGCAAGTCCAGCGAAAGAATTTAAGTTTTTGCCGTATATCATAAACCCTAATTAATCGGTGCATTAATGCCAAAACCAATGTATAGATCGAGAAGCGTAAAGAGGCTGCACAGGGTAACCCCTACCAAGAGGCACGTAATACACTACCGGAGAGGGAAGAACGCATTCCCGCATTGCGCAATATGCTCAAAGGAGCTCAACGGCATATCGGCAAGCAGTAACGCAAAGGGAAGGTCGCTCAGGACGAATTCAAGGAAGTTCGGCGGAGTCCTGTGCGCATTGTGCACATCAAAGGTGGTGATGCTGGCAAGCAGGATAGAGCACGGCGAGATGAAGCTCAACGACATAGGAATAAGGGAGAGGCAGTACGTCATGCAGATGCAATCCCACTAAATCCATACCAAATGACGAGGTTCCGAAAACATTCGCGATAATATGATAATCTGCATATCCGGATACACGGGCGCAGGAAAGGATGCGATAGGAATGCGCCTCTCCAAGGCGCTTAACATAAGGCACGTCAATAGGTCTTACAAGGAATTCGTGAAGGACCACATGGATGTAATCAAATTCTCCGAGGAAGCTGATGCAAAGTTCTCCAAAAACTTCGACGGCGAGGTTATAAAGGCTGCCCATGCGGGGAGCTGCGTAGTGACCACGTGGCTTGGGCCATGGGTTATAAAGGACGCTGACATTAGGGTATGGCTGCACGCAAGCATAGAGGAGAGGGCAAGGAGGAAGGCAAAGGACCTGGGCATGAGCACAAGCGAAGCGATTAGCTACATAAAGAAGAGGGACGTGTCGACAGTGGGCATGGCAAAGAGGGCGTATGGATCCAGCATGCTAGAAGACCGAAGTGCATTCGACGTTGAGATAAACACGGAGAAGGTAATGCTGGAAGAAGCAGTTTCCATGCTCTCCCTGCTTGCGGTGAGCAAGTCAGGCAGCGCGCCGAAGTAAAGGCAATTACGTCAATTACCGGTGGAATCAAAATAGCTAAATACATATCGTCCAGATAAGGATATGCTTAATCTTCGCCCAGAATTTCAATACTTCCAATCCGTGATAAGATGATGAACAAAATAAAAGGAAACCCAGAGCAGCAGGCGACCGTGCAGCAATCAGCACAACAGACGGGGCTTAAAAGCCTTATAAGAAGCGTCCAAGAAAAGAGCGAAGAACTCAAGGAATCCAGAGAAGAAAGGGATTCTCTGGGGTGGATTGTTTATGCCTGTTCAGGATTAAGCGCTTTTTCTGCATTCGGCTCAATAATTGCCATGTTTCCAACGCAGACTAATCCCAACCCAGATTTAGGTTTTGTATTAACCAACGGAGCAATTGCGCTCATGTCCGCAGTGATTGGATACAATGTGTACAATGAGGCGAATCAAGAAAACAAGAAAGTGAAGAAAATCGAGAGCGAAGTCAAAGTCCTTGAGGACGCGCTGAAGAACGGGGCGAGATAGTGCAATTTGTGTTATACAATAAAAAGTGATAAAATGCCACTGATGGAATCCGGGAGAGTATGCATAAAGAAGTACGGGAGAGACGCTGCGAGCAAGGCGGTGATCCTAAGCGTTATTGACGACAATTTCGTAAGCATAGTAACATCAGAGAGGGGAAGGCCAAGGCGGTGCAACATAAGGCACCTTGAGTTCATCAACGAGAAGGTCGATGCGAAGGACAAAGCCGCCGTTGCAAAGACGCTGGAAGTCGAAACAGAAAAGGTCAAAATCTAATCCTATCCAGCAGCAGGGAATTAGCTACTACGGTCACGGAGCTGAATGCCATTGCCAGCGCAGAGAGAACAGGAAGGAAGTTGTAGACGCCTATCGTGAAGAACGGTATGAGTGCGCCTGCCGCAATGGGTATGAGCACTATATTGTATCCGAATGCCCAGAACAGGTTCTGCCTTATCTTTCCCATGGTCTTGCTGCCTAGCTCCAGCGCGACAACCGCGTCCTCCACACTGTTCCTCATGAGTATTATCCCTCCCGCCTGCATTGCGACCTCCGTGCCCGCGCCTATCGCTATGCCAAGATCGGCCTTTGTCAGCGCAGGAGCGTCATTCACCCCGTCGCCAACCATTGCCACAACCTTTCCCTGCCTCTGAAGCTCCGCTATCTTCTCCATCTTGTCGCGCGGCTTTGACCTGGAAATCACGTTCTCTATTCCTAGCTGTTTTGCTATGGCCATTGCAACCCTGTCATTGTCCCCGGTTATCAGCCACACCTCCTTACCCGAATCCCTTAGCGCCGCTACCGCTTTTTTACTGTCTTGTTTCAGGACGTCAGCCAGTGCTATTATGCCTATGATATCTCGCCCCAGACCTACGACTAGCGCAGTCTTGCCCTGCCTCTCGGCCTTGGACAATCTATCCTCAACCCTGTCTATCCGCCATTTTTCGAACATATCCCTGTTCCCTATGTATAAAATGTTTCCAGCTTTGTCCACAGCGGTTATGCCGCTGCCCTGCCTGTATGCGAACTTTTTTGGAAACTCCACCCTTACCCTCTTATTCTTTGCATCCTCAATTATTGCCTTTCCGAGCACATGCTCAGAATTCATCTCTGCAATAGCAGCAAACCGGAGTATCTCCCTTTCGCTGTATCTTGAGACTGAGATTACGTCAGTCACCACAGGCCTTCCCTCTGTTAGCGTGCCTGTCTTGTCCAGCACGACGGCATCCACCTTGCTTGCCGCCTGGAGGCTCTCCCCGCTCTTCACAAGTATCCCGTTCCGCGATGCCTTCCCCGATGCCACTAGCAGAGCTGCCGGAGTAGCAATGCCAAGTGCGCAGGGGCAGGCGATTATAAGCACGCTGACGAATATCAGAATGGAGGTATTGAACCCCACCCCCCCGAACAGATACCATGCTACCGATGAAACTATCCCGATTAATACTACAAGGGGCACGAAATAAGAGGATATCCTGTCGGCAAGCCGCTGTATTGGCACTTTGCTTGATGCCGCATCCTCCACGATCTTTATTATCTGCGACAGGGCAGTATCCTCTCCAATCTTCGCCACCTTTATCCTTAACGAACCTGCCAGGTTTATCGTTCCTCCTACCACCTTGTCGCCGACTTTCTTGTCAATCGGCATGCTCTCCCCGGTTATCATGGATTCGTCGACTGAGCTGTTCCCTCCTGCAACTACAGAGTCTGTTGGTATCTTCTCGCCTGGCTTGACGAGAAGCAGGTTGCCCACTTTTATGTTCCCTATCTGCCTATCCTCTATCCTGCCCTTTATTATCATATGAACGATAGTGGGCTGAAGTGCTATGAGCGACGACACAGCATCTGAAGCCCTGGACTCGGCCAGCCTCTGCATGTAGGTTCCGGTAAGTATGAGCGATATTATGATTGTGGATGTGTCAAAGTACACGCCGCCTGCTGGGAACGTGTGCGGCAGGAACGTGACTATGGTGCTATAAGCCCATGCAGCCGTCGTGCCTATGGCTATGAGCGTATCCATGTTGCTTGATCTGTTCCTTATAGCGTCAAGCATGCCGTAATAAAAGCGCCGCCCCGAATAGAACTGCACAATGCTGGCAAGCACGAACATGAGGTAATTGCCGCCAGGGATAATCACCGCATAAGTAAGCGCAGCGACTATCGCAGTAAGCGGCCAAGCTGCAACTAGCGAATATCTAAGATCCTTTAGTTCCCTCTCCGGTCTCTCGAACTGAAGTTTGCAGTTTGCACTGCAGAAATAATATTCTCTGCCATACTTCTCTGAAGTCAGCTTCGACTCGGCCTCGTTTACATGCATCCCGCAGACCGGATCGGTAGCCATGCCAATCTATCCGTATTTATCAGGTTCCTTGTCGAACTTGTCCTTGCACGCTTTGGAGCAGAAGAGGTATTCCCTCCCGCCATATATGCTCTTCCATTTGCTGCTTCTACCCACTTCCATACCACAAACGACATCCTTCATTTCCATCATCTTTTTTTCAGCATAAAGTATCCGAGGCTGAGGTATGCGAGCTTTGCCGCAGCGAAGTCTGGCGCATGCATATACGGTATCGGCCTGAGTTCAGTGATATCCATGCCTGCAAGGTTCTTCTTTGCCGCTACCCTCCTTATTATGTCTACAAGCTCCTTCCAGTGCATTCCTCCGGGTTCAGGGGTTCCGGTACTCGGCATCTCGCCAGGATCTATAACGTCAAGATCAACGGTTATGTACACTTCCTTTCCAGTAAGCCTGTTTATCTTGTCAGCTACGGCCTTTGTGCCGATCCTGTCAACCTCGTCCATGAACATTATCCTCCTCATGTCAAGCCTCTTCGCAGAAACCGCGTCTATGTTACGTATCCCTACCTGCACTATTTTCTCATGCATCTCCATTGCCCTTGCCATCACGGATGCATGCGTGTACCTGCTTCCGAACATCTCGTCCACCGAGTCCGTATGGGCATCGAACTGTACCACGCTTATCTCCTTCCTTCCTGCGAACGCCTCCAGCGCGCCTATGGTTATTGAATGGTCGCCTCCGAGAAGCATCGGAACCTTCCCGTCGTCAAGAATGACCTCGACCTCCCTCTTCACGTTCTTTGCCATCTTCTCCGGAGAATCGAGGTTCGGGGCGAGTTCAAGAGTGGTGTATATCCCTATCCTCCTTGGATCGTCCTTTAGTTCATAGCTGTAGAATTCGAGGTTCCTGCTGGCGTCTATTATCGCGCGAGGCCCGTCCTTTGCCCCGCTCTTATACGTTACCGCGGAGTCATATGGAACTGGAAGCACGACAACCCTTGCCTTCTTGTAGTCCTGGTCGTCTATCCCG
>JAJYVZ010000051.1 GCA_021791725.1 Microcaldota archaeon
GCTCTTGATTCCTGCTGCGGTGCCTGCTGCGCAGGCGCTTCCGGTTTCTTCCCCGTATCCTTTCTGAATTTGAATATATAGAGATCATCGGGGTTTATAGCCAACTATCCACACCGCTTAATAATTATATTTCTCGGCATTTCTTGCCGCCTGCTCGGCCTTCTTCTTGAATATGCCCTTGTGCTTGGCGCAGCTTATGCAGTAGTACACCCTCCTCCTCTCAAAGAACTTTACGTCGTTTCCCTGGTGCAGGTTTGTGCTCATGTTTATGGCTTTTTCGAACGACACTGCCTTTGGCCTGTGCACAGACCTGCCGCAGTTGTCGCATGTCACTGCCGTATCTCTTCCTCTCATTGCAACACCTTGTTTTCAGTTAATAATGATTAGCAAAAGCTTATAAAGTTCCCTGTCGATATAAATCAGACATCCTGTGGTCAGATGGCCAAGATTCTTATACTATCAAGCCTTCCGGAAGAGAGATACGGGCCGTTCGTTGACAGCATAGAGGATGCTGGCGGCAGCGTCATACTCAAGGAGCTTGCAGAGGAAGACTATTCTGTCTTCCTAAGGCACATAACGGAGGGCATGGGCAGGAAGCACTCGGCAATACTTGCCTTCGCCGAGGATCCTGTAGCGCTGTCAATATCGATAAACAAGAGCAGGAAGATCGTGGCCGCGCTCTGCAATTCGGAGAAGGAGATGGACAGCGCGATCAAGAGCGGAGCAGACGTGGTGGTAGTGGGGAGCAGGCTGAACGGGATAGACGGCCTGCTCGGCGGCGAGGCCGGGGAAGACGAAGTTCCTGCGCAGAGGCAGCCCAAGCCCGTAGCGCAGAAGCCTCAGCTGCAGAAGCCTGCAGCCCCAGGCGGGTTCTTCGGATTTAAGGCAGTTCAGCAGAAACCCGCGCAGCAGATTCAGAAGAAGGAGCAGAGGCAGGAAAATGATCAGGAAGAGGAGGAGATTCAGCAGGGCAAGAGGAAGAAAGGAATAATAGGCAGGATAAAGGACGAGCTCGGCATAGTAGACTGAGTGGAGATGAGAAAATGGCGCTTTCGTGCAACATGATATCAAAAATACTGCTGCCTGCCGTGAGAATATCCATAGCAGAGGAGCTGAAGAACCGCTACGGCTACAACCAGAGCAGGATAGCCGAAGGCCTAGGCGTTGCGCAAGGAGCAGTAAGCAAGTATCTTAACGGGCACTACTCGAAAGAGACCGAAGCATTGAAAAACGTTATTGTCGAGAATAAGATGAACTCAGAGGTATTAAGGTCAATAATAGAGAAAAAAAGCCATGCGGAGGTCGCCATTGGCATAGACCGCTTGTGCGCAGATTCTTTCTTATTGAGCCTCGCGCACAAATCCTGATCCAAAGATACGTAAACTATCAAGATGTTTGAGAACGGTGTTGAAATGAGCGACGAAACGAATCCATTCAAGAACGCGCAGAAGCAGCTGGATACGGCTGCGGAAGTGATGGGCCTCGACAGGAACGCACATGCGATACTCAGAGAGCCCGAGAGGGAGATACACGTGCACATACCCGTGCGCATGGACAGCGGCCAGACAAAGGTTCTGGAAGGCTTCAGGGTCCAGTACAACGACGCAAGAGGGCCGTTCAAGGGCGGAATAAGGTTTCATCCAAAGGAGAACATAGACACTGTCAGGGCGCTTGCCGCATGGATGACATGGAAGTGCTCTCTCGCAAACATACCTTTCGGAGGGGGCAAAGGCGGCATAGTCTTCGACCCAAAGTCGGTGAGCGAGAGGGAGATGGAGGCTATATCCCGCGGATACATAAGGGCCATAGGGAAGTTCATAGGCCCGGAGGTCGACATACCTGCCCCCGACGTCTATACCACGCCGCAGATAATGGCATGGATGGCCGACGAGTACCAGAAGCTTGTAGGCCATAATGCGCCCGGCGTAGTCACAGGCAAGCCGCTTGAGGTCGGCGGTTCGGAAGGGCGATTCGACTCCACGGCGCTAGGCGGCATGTACGTCCTAAGGGAAGCGGCAAAGTACAAGAAGATAGATCTGAAGAAGGCAAGGATAGCCATACAGGGATTCGGAAATGCCGGGAGATACGCGCTGGAGCTCTCGAAGAGCATGTTCGGCTCGAAGGTCGTGGCCATAAGCGACTCGAGCGGCGGCGTATACGATCCAAACGGCCTTGATATAGAAAAGCTGGAGAGATACAAGGACAGCGGCAAGGAGCTGAAGAATTATGCAGTCGGCGAGAAGGTGGGCAACGAGAAGCTCCTGGAACTTGACGTCGACGTGCTGATACCTGCCGCAATAGAGAATCAGATAACGAAGGACAATGCAGGAAAGATAAAGGCGAAGATATTGCTGGAGCTGGCGAACGGCCCGGTCACGCCGGAGGCAGACCCCATACTGTTCGAAAACGGCGTGTTCGATCTTCCTGACTTCCTGGTGAATTCGGGAGGCGTTATAGGATCGTATTTCGAGTGGGTGCAGAACCTCTACAACTATTACTGGACAAGGGAAGAGGTATATGGGAAACTCGACAAGATAATAAGCAAGTCCTTCAAGGATACAATAGACACGCAGAACGCTTACAAGGCAAAGGGCAAGAGTATAGACCCGAGGACCGCGGCGTATATCATAGCGATAGACAGGGTCTCAAAGGCCATGAAGCTGAGAGGATGGTATTAGGCAGGGGATGCTTGAATGGAGAGGAAAAAAGCGTACGTACTTGCCCTTGTCATAGTGATACTGGGCGCTGCCGCGATAATAACCATGTTCGATACAGGATACGCGCCAGGCAGCGCAGGCAATCTGTCCGCGTATGACAACGTGCAAGTGCCATCATACATGCTCTCAAGGCTCAACATACCGGAGAACATCTCCAACTCTGTCGGAAATGGCGGAATATACAACTACCCGCAGAATATAAGCAACCCGAAAGTCCCTTCGCTCCAAAGCAATGGCAAGCCGGAGGTATTGTATATGGGGGCAGAGTTCTGCCCGTACTGCGCAGCCCAGAGATGGGCGCTAATAATAGCGCTCTCGAGGTTCGGCACGTTCAGCAACATAAGATACATGACATCAAGCTTATCGGACAAGGCATATCCCGGGACGCCAACATTCACCTTCGCCAACTCCACATACGCCAGCCAGTACATCTCGTTCGTATCAGTTGAGACAATGACTAACCTGCCAACTTCGAACGGAGGCTACGCGCCGCTGCAGACCCCAACTAGCCTCGAGAGCAGCATAATATCCATATACGATCCTTCAGGCAGCATACCTTTCCTGGACTTCGCGAACCGATCAGTGATAATAGGCTCAACATATCTCCCGGACGTGCTTCAGGGGCAGAACTGGAGCACAATAATCAGCCAGCTTTATTCCCCTGGTTCCGCCAGCGCCCAGAGCATAATAGGCTCTGCGGACATAATGACTGCCGAGATCTGCAAGATCGACGGCAACCAGCCATTGAATGTATGCGGTCAGAACTACATAACGCAGATTGAGAAGAATGAGGCATTTAGATAAAGTAGAGAAGCTTGAGATTGCACTGGCAGCGATAGGGCTGTTGGTATCACTGTATCTGACCCTGCACCATTACCTTCCCATTCCCCTGGCGTGCTCCAATTCCGGGCTATTTAACTGCAACAACGTCCTGAACAGCGTCTATGCAACCGCTTTCGGAGTGCCCACAGCGGTTTACGGCATAATATTCTTCATATTCCTTCTCCTGGCCCTGCTGTATGGAAGGAGGGAGCACGTCTTGGGGCTACTGTCCATAGGCATGATAATAGTGCTGTACCTCATACGCTCTGAATTCATAATAGGGAACATCTGCGAGTACTGCACCGCGGTACACGTGATAATAACGACGCTGTTCATCATCTCAGTCTATCGGTATCTCAAGCATCCCGGTCCCAAGAGATAAGCCATATTCACAACATGCCCAATGCGCGCAAACGGCCCGCAGGAAAGGCAAGACGTTTTTATGGGAATGCTTATAAACGCCAAATAAACAATACGCACATGGCAGAATCTCTAGAATGCGCAAGCGAATCTCTCTTCAGGATGGCGGTAAGAAACGGGGATGTGGCAAGGGCAGAACGCATAATCAAGCGCACGCATATAGATCTGGAAAAGCTGGATGGCGGACGCACGTACCTCGCAACGTCGATAGTAAACCGCGACATAGCGATGACAAGGTTCCTGCTCTCGAACGGCGCAGACAAGGACGCGGAGCGCTCCCTGCCGCCCCTGATGTATGCTGTATTCGAGGCAGACATCCCGTCTATCAATCTGCTTGTTTCAAGCGGAGCGAACGTGAATGCAGTCTGCAGTTGGGGGGAGACGGCATTGAGCATCGCCATCCTTTTCGAGAACGTAAAGGTCATATCCATTCTGCTTGAGAGCGGAGCCGATCCGGAAGCGGAGTGCAAGTACAAGGACAAGGTAAAGAGGTGGCTTTCAGAGAATGCAAAACTGTATCCGGAGGTAAACGACGCATATCTCAGGCAGAGGGCCAGGAAGCTCAACCTCAGGATTGTAAAATAAGATATCTATCCTCTGAACGCCCTTAAGAGATCACTATATCCAAGCGTGTTTATCACGTCTTTCTTCTCAAGCCAGCCCCTCCTTGCCGTTCCTATTCCATATCTCATCAGTTCCATGTGGCCTGCCCTGTGCGAATCCGTATCTATCGCGAATTTCAGGCCATGGCGCCTTGCCTTTAATATACTCTCGTCGCCCAGGTCAAGCCTGTTCGGATAAGAATCTATCTCAACTGCCACGCCATTGTCCTTTGCAGCTGCAAAGAGTCTGTCGAGGTCAAGTTGCAAAGGCTCCCTCTCATTTATCAGCCTGCCTGTGGGGTGCGCCCATATGTCAACGTACCCAGTCTCAAACGCCTTGATTATCCTGGATGTCATTTCGTCCTTGTCCATGTTCCTGCTCATGTGCACTGTAGCAAGCCTGTAGTCCATCATATCCATCGTGCTGTCCTTGAGGTCGAGGCTGCCGTCCTTAAGTATGTCTATCTCCGCGCTCTTCAGTATCCTTATGCCCTTTATCTTGTCCATGGCCTTGTCTATGGCATCAAAATACTTTTTGAACTTCTCGTCGTCCATCCCCTTTGCGACGTATTCGCTCTTCGTATGGTCGCTCATGCCTAAGTACTCAAATCCCAGTTCCTTTGCGTGCATGGCCATGTCCTCTATGGTGTCCATGCCGTCGCTGTACTCCGTATGCACATGAAGGTCTCCCTTAATGTCATCAATCCGGACGAGCGCTGGCAGCTTGTGCTTCATTGCAAGCGCTATCTCTCCCCTGTCCTCCCTCATCTCCGGCTCTATGTACTGCATGCCTAGCCTCTCGTATACGCCTTTCTCTGTCTCCCCTGCGACCGGCTTTCCCTTCTTGCCGAAAAGCCCGTATTCGCTCAGCTTAAGCCCCTTCTTCATTGCAATCTGCCTGCATGCCACGCCGTGGTCCTTGCTGCCCGTGAAGTACTGCATTGCAGACCCGAAGCTTTGCTTGTCTACGACCCTGAAATCGCATCTCATTCCATTCTTCAGCATTGCCGTAGTCTTTGTCGGCCCCTTTGCTGTTACCCTGTCCACCTCGTCCATGCCTGCAACAAAACCCATCATATCCTCTTTTTTCGACGACACAATAAGTATGTCTATGTCGCCTATCGTCTCCTGCATCCTCCTTATGGATCCTGCCACTTCCGCCTTCTCTGCGAGTCCCGATCCAAGTATCTTGTTGACTATCGCCTCAGCCTCTGGAAGCGCCGTGCCAAGCAGCACCCTTCCGCC
>JAJYVZ010000004.1 GCA_021791725.1 Microcaldota archaeon
AAAAGTAGTATTTGGCAGTTTGGGAATACGGAACTTTGATATGGAGGAAACGCTTCAGTATAAAACATTGGAAATGAAAAAGTTAGTCTAGAATAGTTTGCTTATCAGACTCTTTCCAATCTTTACCTTACCATAAAAGTCATCGGCAAATTTTATCTTTTTGTTGGTAATAGAAGCCCTTGGACAATTTCCGCCAGCGGCAGAAGCGACGAACACGGTTTTTCCGGAATTCTTAAGTACTCTCATACTCTCACAATTAAAATATTCTGAATTTCATTTAGTAGCGATGCCTATTTAAATCTTTTCTGGAATTCGGCTGCTGCCGAATGGGTTTGCAGAGGGAAACCTTTTTCCCGCTGATCTTCTATCCGTCTGGTTCGCAACGTTTTTATTAAATTCCGTCGAATATAACCTGGACATTTTCTTTGTATAGGCGATTATATGATCAGGCAGCCCATAATAACGGTACTCGGCCACGTAGATCACGGCAAAACTACCCTTCTTGACAAGATACGCAGCACCGCTACCGCAAGCAGGGAAGCCGGAGGCATAACGCAGCACATAGGCGCAAGCGAGGTGCCCATAGAGGTCATAGAGAAGATATCGGGCCCGATGCTGAAGAAGTTCGGCGGCTCGGTAACAATACCCGGCCTCCTCTTCATAGACACCCCTGGCCACGAGGCATTCACGAACCTTAGGAAGAGGGGAGGAAGCGTTGCAGACCTTGCCATACTCGTGGTTGACGCCACAAAAAACTTCGAGCCGCAGACCTACGAGGCGCTTGAGATACTGAAGGACTACAAGACCCCTTTCCTGATCGCGGCGAACAAGATAGACCTTGTGTCAGGATGGCGCGACAGCAAGAGTTCGAGCTTCTCTGAGGCGCTATCCGCGCAGCAGGCACACGTAGTTGCCAACCTGGAGCAGAAGATATACGAGATTATAGGCAAGATAAGCGAGGTTGGATTCAATGCGGAGCGCTTCGACAGGGTAAAGGACTTCAGGAAGGAGGTCGTCATACTGCCGGTGAGCGCCAAGACCGGAGAGGGAATAGCAGAGCTCCTTGCCTTTGTCACTGGGATAAGCCAGAGGTTTCTTGAGGACCGGCTTGAGATATCCGTTGACGAGCCGGGGAAGGGCAGCATACTGGAGAGGAAGGAGGAACGCGGCCTTGGCTCCACTGTAGACGTTATACTGTACAACGGCACGCTGAAGACCAACGACGTTGTGGCGTTCGCGTCGCTTGGAGGAATAGGCACGGCCAAGGTCAAGGCGCTGCTGAAGCCCAAGCCGCTCCAGGAGATGCGCGAGTCGAGGAGCAAGTTCTATTACGTGGATTCCGTCAGCGCTGCATCCGGGGTCAAGATAAGCGGAGCCGGCCTCGAGGATGCGCTGCCCGGTTCGCTGCTCATATCCACTGCGTATCCGAACTACGAGAATGAGATACTCGGGGAGATGGCCGAGGTCTTTGCTGTAGAGAGCAAGGGGTTGGTACTGAAAGCGGATACTATAGGAACGCTTGAGGCGCTCTCCAAGCTGCTTAAGGACTCTGGAATAGGCATAAGCAAGAAGGGGCTGGGGAACGTGAACAAGAGAGACGTGGTAGACGCATTCTCCATAAGGGCAGCAGATCCGCTGTATTCAGTCGTGTTGGCCTTCAACGTGGACATAGAACAGGAAGCCGCGGACGAGAGCTATACGACAGGGGCAAGCATAATCAGCAGCGGGGTAATTTACAAGCTCATAGACGACTACAAGGCGTGGGCAGAGAAGGAGAGAGCTCTAGAGAAGCAGAATGTGGAGAAGACGATACCGCTGCCCGGCGCGCTCAGGATACTTCCAAACCACTGCTTCAGGATATCGCACCCCGCAGTCTTCGGCGCTGACATAATAGCAGGAAGGATGCGCCCATCATACCTCCTCATGAACGAGAAGGGGCGGATGCTTGGCAGGCTGAAAGAGATACAGGACAACGGCAAGCCGATACAGGAAGCGAGGAAAGGGGATAGCTATGCGGTGTCGATGGACGACGTGGTGTTCGGCAGGCAGGTAAACGACAACGACATACTTTACACGCACATAAACGACGAGGACATGAGGCTCCTCAGGACCAAGTACAGCTACCTGCTGAGCGATGAGGAGAAGGAGCTGCTGAACAAGATCGCTGACATAAAGAGGCAGCAGGTCGTCTCCTAGCGATTCTGTTTGTTTTTGTTGAGGCATATTCGGCAATGAGAGCGGCGTGGTGCTTCACCACATGCCTAAAAAATATTATTTCGGCTTCGAGGACGTAAAATACGGGAATACTGTTGTCCCTGTGTCAAACCTGGAGAAGACTCTTATAGACCTGTTTTACTACAGGCGCAGGCTGTCGCTCCGGGATTATTCGGACATACTGAAGATTGTTAAGATCAGAGTGCTGGCAACTTACCTTAAGCGCTATGACGGCCGCACAAGGAAAGTCGTACTGGCGTTTGTAGGGAGGTACAAGCCGCTTGCCGATTCCGGCAAGCTTGGGAACATGCACTGAGCGGAAGAAGCATGCAGCAACAGGGCGTCTCAGCACTCTTCCCTGAATATCTTTTTGAGCGCGTCTGCCAGATCGTGACGCATCGTAGGCTCAAGTTTCCCGAATGCCTCCCTGGCGGCAAGATAATCGGTAACAGGAATTGATATTTTTGAGATCAGCGGTGATACGTCTTCTTTTACATATGCTACGTTCATGGACTCATCAATCAAGTCACGCTTTGCGGCAACGACCAGTAAGCGTAGACGAGGTTCGAGAGAGATATATCTTTCACTATTTGCCCACACCTTAACGGGGTAGTGCCCTTCAGAATAAAGATGCGCTCTCTCTACTTCTGGAAGTAGATAAAATGTGTCTTCTGGTATTATACGAAATTTGTTGGCTGGGGGCTCATAAAAAAATTTTTCAGGTATTTTTGAAAATGTGCCATCGTCATTTATTTTGTGGAAGCCGGGGCTTAGTAGCCCTATCTGCGAGGTCAATACGGTGGTTTCGTATAATTTGTTCCTGAAGTTGATATCATTTCTGTAGCTTAGGGCAACTTCTTCCAGGGTAGCCTGCCTGTAACCTTTTGGTATTACTGTAGCCGCTAATTCACTCTTGGATATTCTCTCATCTGATATGAGCACTTCTTGCTGCCTGGCAATTCCTTTCGTATTTTTCATGTGATTCATGCAATCAGCATATTATATGGCAGGTTTGTATATAAAGATTGCTGCGGGATTCGTTTAATTCGTCGATAAGCAGGGCTCGCGCGATGGATCTGCCGCGCTTTTCAGATCGCGCTGTCTATAATGTTGTTGCTCCTGGAGTCGAGCCTTGCCCTGTCGGCCTCGAAGACCGAACCGTCGGATCCGATGAGAACCAGCTTGTTGCCCATGTCCCTCACCATCTTCGTGCTGTATGTGGTTACCTTCCTTCTCCCTTTCTCTGTCTTCACCGACCATTCCAGCCCGTCCCCGGTTATCTTGATGTCTTCTATCCCAGTTATCCTGAACTTGAGGTTTGTTGCGCTCAGCGCCTCGCTTAGCGCGCTGGCAGATTCGCCGTTCATCCTGCTTGCATCCGGAAGAAGCAGTAGAGGCAATCCCTCCTTGTCGTTGAATACAATCACTTCGGGATGCGATATTGGGAATGGCAGCTGCGGGGTAAGTTCCCCAAGCCCATTGCCGGAATAAGAAACTTCAAGCATGCTCTGCCTGCTTCCCCTCCTTATCTCCACGCTGTCCGATCCCGCTATCTGCGCAGCTATCGCGCCCTTCCTGTCCTCCTTCCTTCCCTTCCTCTTCATCGGCGCGTTTGCCGATTTGGTCCTCATGAAAGAGACCAGCTTGCTGTTGCGCCTTAGCAATTCCCTTGGCGTGCCCTGCTCTATTATGGTGCCGTTGTCAACGAAGATAACGTAGTCAGCTGATTTTATCTCGTTCTCGTCATGCGTTATTGATATTGAGGTCCTGCCTTTTGTGAACGACGCTATCGTATCGTTTACCTCTGTGGCGTTGACTGCGTCGAGGTTAGATGTCACCTCGTCGAGAAGCACTATCCTCGGCTCGGACAGCATAGCCCTTGCTATGGACAGTCGCTGCCTCTGGCCTCCTGAGAGGGAGTGCCCGCCCTCGCCTATGTTTGTGTCGTAGCGCAGCGGCATGCTCATTATCTCCTTGTGGAGGTTGGCGTCTGCGCATACCTTCATTATCTTCAGCGGGTCGACAGACGGCGATTGCGAGTAGTATGAGACGTTGTATGCTACGCTGTTGTCGAAGAGCACTGCCTCCTGCGGGACATATGCTATGCTGCTCCTCAGCGACTCCAGCCCGAACCTGCTTATGTTCCTGCCGCCTATCGTTATCGTGCCGCTGTTTATGTCGTAGAGCCTGAGAAGGAGCTTTGCTATCGTAGTCTTTCCAGAGCCGCTCTTTCCGACCATTGCGGCCTTGCTTCCCTTCCTTATCCTTAGGTCGACGTTCTTTATGGTAGGGAACGGATGCGTATACTCGAACGAGACCTTCCTGAACTCTATGTCGCCGTCGGGCCTTGCCTCCGCCGTCTCTCCGTGGTCTGCGGAGGGCGCCTTCTCGTCCATGATCTCCCTAAGCCTGTCCCCAGAGGTCAGCGACTGCTGTATGAACGGTATTATGTTGCCTAGCTGGTTTATCGGGTTGTAGAATATGCCAAGGTAAGATATGAAGGCGGCTACGACCCCCAGCTCTATCAGGCCGCTGGTGACAGAGTGGCCGCCCACCCACCAGATGACGACAGTCGCAAGCGACGTAAGGAAGCCTATCTGCGGCCAGTGGAATATGTTCAGCTTTGTCAGGCGCATCTGCGAGTCGTAGTACTTGCTCGTGACCGCGTTGAATTTGCCGCTCTCGAACTTCTCCTTTGAGGCCGCCTTTACTATCGTGTAGTTCGGTATTACATCTGCTATTATCGACGCCATGTCAGCGCTCATCCTCCAGCTCCTGAAATACAGGACCTGCGACCTCTTCTTGTACCTGACGACCATGTACACTATCACTGGTATTGGAAGCAGAACGTACACGGCAAGAGGAGGATACATGCTGAAGAGTATGACGCCTATGCCGATCAGGGTTAGCACGTTGGTAAGCGTCGTTGGCAGGCCGTACGTCATGAGCCACTGGGTGTTGCCTGCGTCGGATATCAGCCTCGATATTATCCTGCCTGTGGAGAAGCGATCTATGAATGTCGGGGGCAGCTTCACTACATGCGAGAACAGCTGGTTCCTAAGGTCCGTAACTATGTTGTTCCCGTTCTTAGAGAGTATGTATCCCTGCAGCATGTTGAATATCAGCGACATCACGTATGAAAGCAGCAGCACGCCTATGAGGATTGGGAAGAGGGTCTCGTTATGCGAAGGGGACAGGAGCACGTTGTCGATGAGCACCTTGAGCAGATACGGGGGAACAAGGTTGACAATCGTCAGGAGCAGCGAGAGCGCCAGCCCTATAATCAGGCCGCTCCTGTACTTTCGCGTGAACGAGTAAAGCCATATCAGCGTTCCTATCTGGCTCTTCCCATGCGCCCTTTCGCGCCTGAATTTTAGTTTTGTGGCCTTCCCTTTAAGGAAGCTGTCGTTTATCGCATCTGAGAGCCTGCTGAAATCCGCTGATCTTTCCTTTGTGAAGTATGCGAACTCCGTCTCCTTCCCGTCCTTCCGCAGCACTATGAGCTTGTTCACGCCGAAGCCGCCCTCTATGTAGGTGCGCCCTATGTCCTTGAGCCTTATCCTGTCGATAAGCTTTCTGTCGTCGTAGATGCGCAGCTCCTTCATGGACAGGGCCACCCGCTCCTCCCTGAACTCGAGGCCGTGGCCCAGGTCTGTCTTTAGCTCTATCTTCGGTGATGCGGTCTTTGGCATGGCTAATCGCTCTCTGCAGATAGGTATCTCTGGAAAGGATAAAATACTTTTTGAGCGCTTAGTCGCCGCCCTTTGATCCCTTTGACTCTGCCTGCCCTTCCTTGTATAATGCCAGGGAGAGCTTGTACCTTGATATGCTGTGCAGCAGTATCCTGCCCTTGCCGCTGAACGTCGCGAGGAAGAGGCCCTCGCCTGCGAACATGGCAGAGCGCACGTTGTCTATGGGCTTTATCTTGAAGGAGAGCGAAGAGTCGAATCCTGCTATGTGGCCGGGATCTACCTCTATCCTTGACGTTCCGTCAAGATCATATTCCAATGTGTCCCCTACCGGCTGTATGAATACGGTTCCGGGGCCCGTGAGCTTTAGGAGTATTATGCCAGCGCCTCCGAAGAACGCCGCGCTTATCCCTATCGGCTGTATGCTGTATTGTATGCTGTCCTCAGCTGCAAGGAAGGCGAAGTGCTCGGCCACGAACTCCTCGCCTTCTCCAAGCGCTATCTCCCGGACCTTTCCTGGCAGCACGCCTGCAAGCGATATTATGCCTGCGCCGTTCACGGCCTCGAATACTGTAAGCATGGCCGCATTCCCGGTCATCTTCCGCTCTATCGCATTGACTATTCCGCCCACCATCTTTGCGGACATCTTGACGTTCTCGCTCTTGCTTATCATCTTGCCGGGATCCGCATATATCTTCTCTCCTTCCTGAAGCGTTATTGATACGAGCTGCTTCTCGTTAATCTTGTAGTTCATGCCAATTCCTCTTTCAGCATCTTGTTCATCTCCTCGCCGTCTATGTTAGCCCTGTACTTCGACATGAGCTGCTTTATGGTTGAGGCCTTGTCCGGCCCCCTGAACTTCTTTATGAGCTCTCTGAGGCCGTTGCCCGTTATCCTTGATAGGCTGTTCTCCTTTATTATCCTTTGCACTTCGGCTCCGCTCCTTGGCACCCTCTTCATTATCTCCTCTATTCCCGCCTTTGTTATCGTGCCTTCCGCATATAGCCTGAAGATCTCGAGAAGCACGTCGTCAGTTATCGAATCTGCCGCTATCCCCTGGCGCTTTATCTCGGTCATCTTCTCAAGCAGTATCGAAGCGACCAGGAGGGGCTTTGCCTTTGTCTTTGACACTATGAAACTGTAGGAACTCAGTCTTGGCGACCACAGCATCTGCTCTGCAATCTGCTTGTTCCCTATCTCCATCTCCAGCGCATCCCTCATCTTCTTTATCTCGACCTTGTTCTTCAGCATCGCTTCGTATGCGCCCTTATCCACTTGTATGGGTTTTGCGTCCGTCTCCGGGTACATCCTTGAGCCGCCGGGTATGGGCCTCATGAACCTGGTGACCATGTTCTTCGAATCTGCCGCCCTTGTCTCAGAGGGTACGCCCTGCACTGACAATTCCGCCCTGAGCTTTGCGAACGCTGCTGCCCTTCTCGACGTTTCGGCATTGCCTGATGCCACGATTGCAAACGCATCACCGCTCTTGACATTAAGCCTCTGTTTCACTTGTTCTATCTCATGGCTTGTAAATCCGTATGCCTCTAGGTTCTCGTCGCTGTGTATTATGCCCTTCACGCCGGCAGCCCTCGCGTAATCGCTTATCTCGCTCCCAAGCCTCCTGTTCGGATTGATCTCCCTGCCGATTATGCCCTCGAATCCGACAAGATTCAGGCCGTAGACTGCACCGTTCTTCCCTACATTGTCTCTTATTATCTTTACTCCGGTGATGGCAAATATTTCGGTGATGTCAACAGGGAGGGAAACTTTTGCGTTTCTCCCTGCAAGCTCCTTCTTTATCTCTATCAGCCTTAGCTGCCTCTCCACCTCGTTCTCTATTATCGTGTCGACAACGTCTATCTCCTGAAGCCCTTTTACCTCGACCCTTGAGCCGCCGGCTATGGATACGTTCACGTCCTGCCTTATGGTGCCTATGCCCCTCTGCACCCTGAAGGTCAGCCTGAGCAGAAGGCCTATGGCCATTGCGGCCTTCTTGGCCTCTTCCGGATTCCTGAGATCAGGGCCGGTGTCTATCTCTACTAGAGGTATGCCGAGCCTGCTGACGTTGTAAGTTGCGGATTCGTCGTCGTTTTTCTCTATGCCTGAAGACTCCTCCTCGAGGAATATCGTAGGTATGCCTACCTCCCTTCCGTCGACAGATATGTGGCCGTCGTATCCTACAAGCATGGTCCTCTGGAACGCGCTTGGGTCGCTTCCGTCGACCACCTCTTTGCGCATTGGCTCTATCTCGTCAGGCACATTGGCATTCAGCGAAGCCGATATCATCAATGCGGTATCGACAGCATCATCGTTTATGGGGTGGGGCGGCTCCTCGTCCATGTCTACAAGGCAGGAGGTATCGCTGAAGTTCATGTATATGAACTTTCTCTTCTTCTGGCTCTCAAAAGATGTCGATACGTCTACATTGCCCAGCTCTCCGGCGACGGCCCTCTGCATCCGCTCTACAGTGCCGATCTCCATTCCCGGTTCGCCAGCGGCCCTGCACGAGCAGAACAGCTTGCGCTCTGTCGCAAGCCTCTGATGTACTTCTAGGCCGCACTTGAAGCCTATTGCCTTGTAGTATTCTTCGTTGTGCGCCATTTCCTTAACCGATTATTCTGCCGCAGGCAGATATCTAGAAATAGTGTCCCTTAAATTATAAAGGCTTTGTCAGCCAGACGGTGGTCTGGGAATGCCTGCCCTCGCGCACAGAGAATTCTGCCTCCCATCCGTTTCCAAGCGTTCTGTATTCGATTTCCCTTCCGAACTTCTCTGCAAGTTCTATCCCAATTTTCATGCCTTGCGATATCCCCAAATCAATATAGACTACGGTAGTGGCATTCAGCTTCTTGGTTATTTCCTTCCCTGCCATTATACCTTGGATTCTCTCGTTTGGATTTTTGTCGTCAAGAATTCCCGGCTGTGTGAAGACGATATGCGATGCGTATGGAATCTCGCCTCTCCGTAAGCAGTCCGAGAAGCATGCCCTTGCATACCTGACGTTCCTGATTATTTCTTTTGTTGTCGGCGCATTGTATGGGCTTTCTACATCAACGAATTTCATAAGACCATGTTAATTTCATTAAGTACAGGATTATAAAAGTTTACTCCAGATCCCGGTTCGTCAATCGAAACCTGTCTCCGCCGAATCTATCCTGCTCCTTTCCGTTATCTCCCCTGCGATATTCTTTCCGAGAAGGCCCTCTGCCTCTTTCCTTGTGCGGTTGCCAAGCAGGAACCCAAGCTTCACGTATGCCGTTTCCGGCGTCATGTCCTCGCAGTACACCACTCCTGCCCCGCTTATCCTCCTCAGATTCCTGTATACGTTCGTGTTTACCCTTCCGTACAGGCATTGTGACGTCATGCCTACCACCATGCCGGAACCTATCGCGTCCTTTATCGCCGGCAGCCATGAATTCTCCTTCATGCTGGGCTCTACAGGAACATGGCCAAGGCCAGTGCCCTCTATTATCAGCCCTTTGTATCCCTTGCCTGCGTAATAACCTACTATGTCCGGGTTTGAGTTCGGATACGCGCTTATGAGCGCGACCTTTGGCTCGAACTTCGTGTTTGCGATCACCTTCTGCTTCTTTTCAGATGCGTGCCTGTAGTCGTTAGCATACTCTATCTTGCCGTTCGGGAATGCCCTTGCAATCTGCCTGTCGTTGACTGGTTTGAAGGCGTCGCGTCTTGACGTGTGCATCTTCCTTGCCTTTGTGCCCCTTATGAACGAGCATGATGTGTCCGAGGAGTCTTCGTGCATGCATATGCCTACTTCCGCTATGTCGCTCCTTGTCGCTATGTACGACGAGCATATCAGGTTCATGAATGCGTCGCTTGAGCCCCTGTCGCTGCTCCTCTGCGCTCCTGTCAGCACGACCGGCGCGTTGAGGTTCTGCAGCATGAAGCTTAGGGCAGCGGATGTGAAGTGCATTGTGTCTGTCCCGTGCGTGATTATCGCACCTCTTGCGCCCCCGTTCAGCGAATCCGCGACTTCTTTTGCGATTGCGCCCCATTCCATATGGGCCATGTCCTCGCTGGCCATGTGCATCAGGTCCCTGACGTCGATGTTGGCTATGCCAGACAGTTCGGGCACCTCGAAGAGCAGCTCTTCCGGCTTTGTCAGCATATAAACCCCGCCAGTGGAATAGTCAACCTTGCTACCTATGGTGCCACCGGTATATATCAGCGCGATCTTCTCCAGGCCTTTCCTTGCGCTCGTCTTTGCGGAAGGGAAACTGAACTCCCTCTCGCCGCTTTTCAGGACCCTTATCTTTGAATCTTTGTCCATCTTTACCCCGACATTGTAGCCATTCTTGAGCTTTATGACGAACGAGTCGGGGTCGCCGGTCTCTGTCTGCGGCATGAGAATCCCCTCGAACGCGGACTTCCCGTTTCTGAGCTCCACTTCGTCCCCTACTTTTATGCCGTTCGCCCTGAGGAATCGCGTTATGGTTTCAGAGTACATCCAATCCAATATCCTTACATGCCTCTAGTTTAAATTTTTATCTTATCGCGCTGTCCTGGCATAGACGCGCGCCGATGGGCGAACATATCCAAGGCAATTTTTAAATAGTAGGAAAATTTGGATACTATTAAAAGATTTTTTATTGAAATAATAATTACCTGAGCCGGGTGCGAAATAGATGAATGGGACTATGAAACATGTGAATGGTTTGGCTGTGACGCTTAACAGGCAGATATGCGCAGGCATATACGGTGCTGACGCGAAACGCTTGACAGACAAGTCCTTCCTGGAAGGCTTACTGAAGAAAGCGGTAGAGGATGGGGGTTTCAGGATAGATGAGCTGCTATCGCTAAAGTTTGAGAACAAGAATGGAAACGACGTCGCTGGCGTGTCCGTAGTGGCGTCAATCGGAAAGGGAAGCCACGCCGCGCTCCACACATGGCCCGAGGGGAGATATGCAACGATAGATATCTCTACGTGCGGAAGCGCCGAGGAGCGCGAGGGGATGTTCGAGAGCATGGCAATTGAATTCGGAGATGCTAAGATAGTCAGGCTTGAAGGCGGCCTCGCAGGGAACGGCAATGCCGGCAATAAAGAAAAGGCGGAAAGTGATGGCAGCAATAGGATACTCGGCAGACAGGTTTATGGGAACATGTGCGAGATATCCGCCGATGGCAGAATGGGCAGAGAATTCTTCGAGAGCATGGTGAGAAAAGCAGCTGAGAATGCCAACATGCACATAGCTGACATGTGCTCCCATGAGTTTTCGGGAGACGAATATGCCGCCGTAAACGCGGTCTCGGTCATAGCTATACTCAAGGAAAGCCATATTGCATTTCATCTCTGGCCCGGGGGCAGTGGGGCATGCGCGTCTGTGGATGCGCATACGTGCGGAGGAGAGGGCGACCCGGAAGCGGCTGTGCGGTACGTGATGTCCGAGCTTAACCCTCAACGTTATTCCGTAAGTACAATAGACAGAAATTATGGAACGGAATGCGGAGATGCGCTAAGGCAGTCAATCAGGTAATACCATCTTCCCGAGCATGGAGCCGGGAGATACCCCAATTATCTCAGCGTCTATGAACTCGCCGATTACGGCATGGCCGCTTGTTATCGATATCTGATAGTAGCTGTCGTCCCTTCCCATCATGCTCTTGCCCTTTTCGGTTATAAGGACCCTTCGCCTCTGCCCGATGAATCCCTTCCTTATCCCGGTCTGTATCTCCCTTGAGAGCCTTGACGCCTCTATGCTCCTCTGCTTTATAATCTCCGTCCTCAGCTGCTTTAGCCTCGATGCCCTTGCGTGCGGCCTTGCGGCGAATCTCGAGATGTTTGTTATGTTTGGCCTTATCGCCTTGAGCAGATTCAGCGTCTCGGCGAAATCCTCTTCGGTTTCTGCAGGGTATCCAACTATAACGTCAGTCGCAATGTTAAGCCCGTTTACCCTTCTCTTGGCTTCCCTGCAATAACCCACGTACTCATCTACAGTATAATGCCTTGACATCGCGCTGAGTATCCTGTCGCTGCCAGACTGCACGGGAAGATGCAGGAACTTGTATATCCTATTGTCATTTAGGGCATAGGCCAGATCGTCAAAGTATCTGTGGAGATGCTCGGGGTTGAGCATTCCCACGCGCACCCTGAATTGGCCTTCTATCTCAGACACCCTTGACAGCAGGTTCGCTATGTTCGTGTTCCTGTCTAGCCCGTATGCGCCGGTGTCCTGCGAAGCAAGTTCTATCTCTTTTGCCCCGGCCTTCACGTTCATCTCTATGGCCCTTACTATGACGTCTTCTGAGAAGCTGTTGAGAGAGCCCCTTGCGAACTTGGTCTCGCAGAACGAGCAGCTGCTCAGGCATCCCTCGCTTATCGGTATGCGCGTTATGACGTTTCCGTATAAAGGCAGCAGGCCTGCCTTGTCTGCGCTCCTGCGCTGCGCGAATGAATTCCCGGTTTCCAGGGCATTGACCACGTTGTCTATGTCGCGCGTGGACAGTATGGTGGATTCTGGAGCGATTCTCCTTATCTTTTCCGGGCTTGCGCTCGCAAGGCATCCGGCCACCACAAGTTTTCTTCCCTTGCCCTTGAGCCTTGAGATCCTGTCGAGTATCCTTTGTTCGGTCACTCCTTTTACCGTGCACGTGTTAAGAACAACGTAATCGAAGTCGCCGTATGCGCCTGGTTCCGCCCTTGTGGAGACCGAGTAGCCTGCATTCTGCAGCAGGCTCTGCATTATGTCGCTGTCTGCCTGGTTGAGCGTGCATCCGTATGTTTCTACAAGAACGCTCTCTGCCAAGACACCAACACTTTTATATATATTTTTATTGACAATAATGTTCTCGTAATCTTTTTAATACTTAATTTAAGGTATGGATATGCTGTGCGATAGATGCGGAAGGGAGATACACAAGTACGAGCTGTGCAACTACTGCAACAGGAAGATAGGGGTAGAGTGCGTGAAGAGCTCCAGGAAGGTCAGCAAGATCAGGAGGTTGGTGATCTGCAAGGACGACTGGAGCAAGATGCGGGTTAGGAAGGAGTTCAAGAGCGCAAGAAAAGCATAACTCGGATGTGGCGCAAACGCAAATAGCGCCGTCACCAAACTGGTCCTGCAGGTAGCTGCCTTAAACGTATCAGCGTGTCGAACGCCAGTCTTCCGACGTCGGTATTTAACGCCTTTGACGCCTCGCTTTTTGTCAGTGCCTTTTTGCCCATAGCATATATCTGGAATACTCTTTTCATGTACATTTTGTTAGAAGAAACATAATCCTGTTCAAGCAGATATCTGTTGCCGTTTAATTTAAACTCTACGTCTGAGGTTCCGTCCCATAGTAAGAAGATGTTTATATTGTCATAGAGTTTTTTGTTTTTCTCAAAATTATCCCTCTGTGTTTTTGTGCGAAAGAGTTCTTTATAGGTTACATCGCGGAAGCGCATATACCAATGATTGGAGTGCGTGTTTAGCCAGTTATTTACATCCGTTATTTCCCTTGAATTTCTTATGTAATCAGGTGAGAGCCTGTGCTCGTTGACGCCGTAGACTATTGAAAGGGGTATCATGAGCGCAACTATCAGCTTTGCTGCATTTTTCTTCGTCTTCGACGGCAAACCGCGGATATATGCTGATGCGCTCTTCGCGGCGTCGGCAAGGAATCTGATGGTCGAGGAAAATCTTCCGTTAAGTCTTGCGTCTCTTTCTAACTGCGCAAAGTCGATTTTCTGGCCCTGCCCTTGCATGGTGCCCCACATTTCGAATATCTTCATCAGGCTTTCGTCCCCTAGAAACTTTACTATGTCGTAGGGCGTCTGCCCCAGATTGTCCTTTATGCCCATGTCGGCATTCTGCGACGCTGCGAACATTATCATGGCTGTGTCCACCTTGCCTACAGCCACATGCAGGAACGTGGTGCCGGCAGCGCTGTTGTTTATGTCCAGCTGCTTGTATTTGAGCAGGAGCTTTTTCGCGTCTCGAAGCCTTCCATTACTGACGTAATATGCGTAATCCGCCTCTATTCTGTTGAACTTTCCCCTGGTCTTCTGCAGGTCTACCAGGCTGTTGAATAGAGCCCTCTGTGTGAAATTCGGGTCGTTGGATGCCGTTGCTCCGGTTGCCCCTTGCCCGCTATCTCTTTTATCTCCGTTTTGCCCTGGGTCTTTGAATATCTCTGCCATGCTGCCACTTCCTTTGACAAGTCCTGCTTTCTTACAAAGGGATTCGCGAATGACTATTTAATGATTTCCTTGAATTTGGATATTGCCTAATTTCCTGGTCTTACTGCGCCTTCCTTATCCCTATCTCCACCTTCTCTTCCTCTATCTCGAACTCCTTCGGGGCAATGCCTTCGCCGCTATCCGAGAGCGAGACCGCGTTCAGCATCCTCTTCAGATCCTTCTCGTTTCTTCTTATCGCTTCGTCCATGTACCCGAATGCCTTTACGTATACGGATATCTTGTCCACCTTCCTGAAACCGGCTTCCTTCCTGAGCATCTGCACCCTCCTGGCGAACTCCCTGAGGAGAGCCTCCTTCCTGAGCTCCTCGTTTATGTTCGTGTCGAGAGTAAGCTTTCCGTTCCTGAACATTATTGCGTTGTCTTCGGAGACCTTGCTTATTATCGTGAAATGTTCCTGCCTTATCTCGAAAGTTCCCCTCTCTGTGTGAAGGGTGAATGATCCTTTTCCTTCTATATCATTTCTAAGCTGCTTTGCGTCAGCTCTCTTCAATTCTTCCGCAACCGTGTTCGCGTACTCCTTGAAGTCGGGGCCTATCCTTGAGAATGACGGCCTTACTTCCTCGGAGATGCCCTCTACTCTCTTGAGGCTCATCCTCTTCATGTTCGCGTATTCCTCTATTATTCCTGACATCCTCTGTATTGAACTGTGCGCCGAATCGTCAGAGACCTCTATGCTTGCGCTCTCTATCGGCCATCTAAGCCTGACCCTTGCTCTCTCCCTTCCGTTGAGGATTGCCGTTATTACCTCGTTCGCCACGGCGAAGTCATTCTCTGTATCTTTGCTTATCAGGCTCTCTCTCGGCCTTGGCCAGTCAAGGAGGAATATGCTCTCCGTGTCCTTGTAGCTGTCGAGGAATATCTTCTCCGCGGAGAAAGGGGTGAACGGCGATATGAGTATTAGAATATTGTAGAACACGTAGTTGATGACGTCGAGCTTCTTCTTGGCCTCGCCCCTATTCCCTTCCAGTATCCTCTTCTTCGCTATCTTCAGGTAGAACCTGCTCAGGTCCACTACAAGGAAGTTCCTTATCGATTCGATCGCCCTGTATATCTCGTAGCTGTCAAGATGCTGCGTAGACTCCTTTATGGTCGTATTCAGCCTTGAGACTATCCATGCGTCCTCCATCGGAAGGATAGAGGGCTTTCCGGGCTTCCTTATCCCGGTGGGTTTGTAATCAACAACTGACGCGTATTCCTTTATCAGGTTCGATATGTTGTACAGGATTGAGAGCGACCTCTCCGCGTCCTTCAGCTCTGCCTTGTTGAACTGAAGGTCAAGCCACGGCGTGTGGCTCGACGACCATATCCTGAATGCGTCTGCGCTTGTCATCTTGAGCAATTCCTCTATGGACACGTAGTTCCCGAGCTTCTTGTGCATCTCCCTTCCTGCCTCGTCGAGAAGGAATCCCTGGACTGACACATTCCTGAATGGCGCTTTTCCGTACGCCATTACACCGACCTTGAGAAGGCCCGAGAACCATCCCCTCAGCTGGTCCTTGCCCTCGAGTATGAAGTCCACGGGGAAGAGCCTCTCGAACTCCGCGTCGCTCAGGCTCGCCCTGAACGCTATGCTCGAATCGAACCACACGTCAATCACATCCCTTATCCTTGACTGGCCCTCCTTTCCACACTTCCTGCACTTCAGCAATATATCGTCTATGCTCGGCCTGTGAAGGGTAGGAATGGTCCTTGCCCTTTCCTTGTCCACGGCGTTGTCCATCAGCTCCTGCCTCGATCCTATCAGCGTGTTCTCCCCGCACTCCGCGCAGTGCCAGATCGGAAGCGGTATTCCCCAGTACCTCTGCCTGGATATGCACCAGTCCGGGGAATTCTCAAGCACGCTCGCCTGCCACTCCCTTGCAACTTCCGGATGCCATGACACCTTGTTGGCCTCCTTGACAAGCTTCTTCTTCATCTTCTTCATGTTTATGAACCACTGTTCTGTTGCAAGGTACACGAGCTTCGTGTCGCATCTCCAGCAGTGCGGATAGCTGTGCACTATCGTGTTCCTGCTAAGGAGGGATCCGTTAGCTTTCAGGTCGTTTAGTATTGCATCATTAGCCTCTCCGGGGACTGCAAGGCTCGTATAGCTGCCTGCGTCCCTGTTGTACCTGGCATGATAATCTACAGGAGAGAAGACCGGCAGCCCGTTTGCAATGCCCACGTTGTAGTCTTCAAGCCCGTGGCCGGGAGCTATATGCACAAGGCCGGTCCCTTCGCTTACGCTGACAAGTGCCTCAGAGCCTATTATCTTGTGGTACTTTCTGAGGTTTCTCTGCTCTGGAACCTTGTCTTCGAGAGGACTGGTGTAGCGTATGCCGCCGAGTTCGCTTCCGTAGAACTCGCTCTCTATGACAGCGCTTTCCTTTATCATGTCCATCACGGCGTCAAGCCTGTCCTTCGCGAGTATCACGCTTCTGTTTCCCGCCTTGGCTTTTACGTATAGTTTTGTCGGGTTTGCGGCGACTGCGACGTTGGCAGGCAATGTCCATGGGGTAGTGGTCCATACGAGGAGATACGTGTCGTTGTCTATGTTTATCTTTGCCTTTGAGGATCTCTGGTTTACCTTGAACTGCACGATTATTGACGGATCCTTCTCTTCCTTGTACTCCACCTCGAGCGTGCCCTGCGACAGCACAGTCTCGCAGTGAGGGCAGTACGCCATTGGCTTCCTTGAGGGATATAGCAGACCCTTCCCGCTGACCTTCTTGAGCATTGACCATGCCGCTTCTATGTAGCTGTCCTTGTAAGGTATGTACGGGTTTGAGAAGTCTATGGATATGCCGAAGCGGTAATAATCAGAGTCCAGCTTCCCTATGAGCGAATCGACATAATCCCTGCACGCCTTGACGAACTTGTCCACGCCTATCCTTGTCTCTATGTCCTTCTTTGACTCAACGCCCATCTCCGTCTCCACCTTCCTCTCTATCGGAAGGCCGTGAACGTCGTATCCTGCGCGGTCGTGCACGTCGAATCCGCGGAACCGCTTGTACCTTAGGATTATGTCCTTGCTGGACTTCACCCACATCTGCCCCGGGTGGAGGTTCCCGCTTACGAACGGGGGACCGTCAAGGAAATAGAACGGCTTTCCTTTTGCGTTCTTCTCCCTTACCTTGGCCATTATGTTGTTGCGCTTCCAGTAATCGAGTATCTCTTCCTCGTTCTTCGCAAAGTCCATAGGCACCAGCAACATACTTATAAAAAGCAATATTCTTATTGTTTAGGTGTTGTTGGTTGAATGGCTAGATATGCTGACGCGGCAACCCTGTTCAGGACAGCGCTGGTGTTCGTAGCTGCGTACATGATACTGGTAAAGTACGACATACTGCTCACTGTTTCAACGGTCATAGTCGTCTTCCTGCTCGATTTTGTAGATGGGTGGCTTGCAAGGATTGACCACAAGCGCGGATTGAAGCAGAGTTTCTATGGGGCAAAGCTTGATATCGCCGGAGACCGGGTGACAGAGTATTCGTTCTGGATGGTCTTCACGTACCTTGGCATAGTCCCGCTGTTCGTCATATTCATAATGTTCCTCAGGCACTCGTTCTCCGACGCCTTCACGGCTTCGAAGGGAAAGACGTTCCAGAACATGAACACGGCATTCGGCAAGATCGCGTATTCCCATGTCAGCAGGGGCGGAATCGGGGTGGTGAAGGCCGTGACGTTCATCTACCTGACTCTTGTGTACACGGCAGGATACCCGATACTCATAGGCTATGCTCTCACAGGAATACTCGTCGCGTATATACTTTTGAGAGGCGCGGCTGAGATATATGAGACCCTTGTATGAGATTGTTATATGGCGCATAGACATCAGAACAGGCGGAGGGGCCAAAATGTTGGCAAGGCGGATTACGCAGAAAAAAAGAGGTTGAAAGGCCTGCTTAGGGACAAGGATGCGCTCGGAGACGCAGAACGCATTTTCGATGCGTGCAAGAGCCTTGTCCTGCTCCAGAAAGGAAGGAACATGGCCGTGCATAGAACCGTAGGCAAGGGAAGGTACATAGAAGAGGGATACATAAATTTCTTCTCGAATTTTGAAGACGGCGATTATAGGGACGGAGACATCGAGATATCCTTCCACAGAGGGATACGCCACAGGATGTATAAGCCTGGCGACTTCCATGACACACGGGTGGTCGACGGTCGCCTGGACATAATGGTCAGGAACCATGGCGGCGTGGTCTTCAAAGCTACGCGCTGGTACGGGGAAGGCCCGGACAAGGCATGCGTAGATGAATATGCGCCTGGAGAGTGGGAGAACCGCATCCTTATGCTGAGCGAGAGCCGAAGAAATTAATTTTCTAATTGTGAGATGCATAAATAATCCGAGAACATTGTTCTGGACTTGCGGCTATGCAAACGGGTTGAAACGTGGCCGGAGGAAGCAACATAACAGATTAATATTGTTTCTTTTCATAATAAAATAATTATGGGAAGGGGAAACGCTGCCGTAAAGGTAATAATCGATAACAGGGAGAGGAATCCCGAATTGATAGAAGGCCTTTATTCGAGGAACGTGGATATCGAGTTCGCTCAGCTGCCGGCGGGGGATTACATAGTGTCTGACAGGATAGGGATAGAGCGCAAGACAGAATCCGACTTCTCAAACTCGATAATAGACGGAAGGCTCTTCGACCAGCTCGATAGGCTAAGGCAGAGCTTTGAGAGGCCCGTGCTGGTCATAGAATCTGATGCGAACGGGTTCACGCTTGGCGAGAGCGTGAGGCACGGGTCGATAGCGAAGATATGTACAGACGGCGTGACGATAATATCCTCAAGGAGCGCGGAGGACACGGCCAACCTTATTTACTTTCTTGCGCGCAGGGAGCAGGAGGAAGACGAGCATGAGCCCAGGTTGGTCGGGGTGAAGAGGGCGAACACGATGGGCGAGTGGCAGCTCATGGTCATCGGTTCACTGCCAGGGGTAGGCCCAAAGATAGCAAGGAGCATGCTGGAGCGGTTCAAGAGCATAAGAAGCGTGGCAAACGCAAGGCCCGAGGAGCTGATGAAGGTCAGCAAGATAGGGAAGAAGAAGGCGAACAGCATATACGCAATACTCAACGGGGAAAACTGCGCCCAGGAGCAAAAATGATGGTTTGAATGGCGATACTTGACAAGATAGCTAATAGGCTGCTTCAGGGAGGAGAGGAAGGCATACTGAAAGAATGCGCCAAGACAGTAAAGATAGCCATGGACGCAAACGTCGCCCTCGAAGGATTCATAAAGACGGGGAAGGGCATAGGAAGGATACGCGAACTGGAGAAGAAATCCGACAACGAGTCGTTCGCCGTGGCGAACATAATAACGTCAGGCGCAGTTGCGCCCAACATACTGGACAATCTGCTCATACTCGTGAACAAGCAGGACAACATAGTCGATTCCATATACAACCTTTCCAGGGAGATGAGGAGGTACAGGATAAGGGATAAGAAGACGAACGCGCTGTTGCAGAACAAGGTGCTGGACATCAACAGCTATGCCGAGGCTGCGATAAGCACCCTGCTTGAGATGTACAATCAGTCGGACCTGGAGAAGCACAGGGCGCTGCGGGGGGTGATAGAGGATCTTGAAGAGGCCGGAGACGAGGCAAAGGAGGATCTTTTGGACTTCGCGTATACTGCCAAGATAGCGGATTTCAAGACGTTCTACCACATACTGCAGACGGCATACAGGGCGGACGACATACTGGACAGCTGCGAGGATTCGTCGAATACTCTTATGAGCATCTTCTCCTCGATAGTGACGTAAACCATAGAAGGATGAGCCATTGCTGCCTATATACGCGATACTGCTGGTCCTGGCATTCATACTCATTGCGCTGGTCTCCGGCAACAACCTTTCGGCGTGCTCAGGCTCGATAATATCTTCAAAGATAGTGTCGCGGAGGTCTGGCATTGTGATTACTATCTTGGGATACATATCCGGCCTGCTCCTCGAAGGGGGCAATTTCAAGGGCGCGATATCCTATCTGCTGCCCAGCGGATCTGGCGTCGTGATGGTTGCATTCGTGACCAGCATACTGATATTCATGTATGCGCACTTCAGAAGGGTTCCGCAATCGCTCTCGCTCACTTTCGCTACCGCGATAATAGGCATAAGCGTAGCCGACAGGCTGGCATTCAATGCAGCTTACGTGACTGCAATGCTGGCGTTCTGGGTCATAGCGCCTTTCGCTTCTGTTGCCCTGATTATTGTGTCTATGCGCATAACAAGGCGCCTGATAAACAAGAGGGACATATGGAGTTCGGTCGGTAAGATAAAGATCCTTATGATAGTGATGTCTTTCGTCACCGCATTCACCCTGGGGGCAAACACGATGGGTTTTGTCGTCACTACTCTTCCGCAGGATTATCTTAGCATAGGCGTGATGCTTGCGGCCATAATACTGGGAAGCGCATTCCTGAGCGCAGGGGAGTTGAGGAGAGTGGGAAACGAGATAATAGCCATAAGGTACATAAACTCGATAAACTCGCAGTTCACGTCCGCATTTCTGGTGGAGATAGCAACGCTGTTAGGAATACCGCTGTCCAATACACAGACCTTCACATCAAGCGTATACGGGGCGGGCCTCAGCTACAAGAAGAGGCTCATGATAAAACGGCCTGCCATGGAGATATTCACGGCGTGGATTCTCATGACGATTGTGAGCTTCCTCCTTGCTTACGGGCTTACCTTGGCGCTGAATATGCGCCTAATCCTCTACTAACCCAGCCATTGCAACGTCAGAAGCGGCATTGATATCTATCGCAAGCCCGTATCTCTTCAATACCCTAATGCCATTCTTCTCCAGCAGACGGTCCAGGTAGCCTTTGTCATCAGAGAATGCTATGAACCTTCTATCCTTCACTCCGCACCTTGACAGGGCGCTGCGTATGTTCATGCTCCCGGAAACAAACAGCATCATCTCCATCCCCGTGCTGCCAGACCTCGCTATTCCTTCCCGTGTCCTTAGTGCCGCATTTATATATGCAGGCAGAAGCCTGGCGATTATCTTCTCGTTAGCGTCGAAGAACTGCACTGTATGCCTTCCATTCCTTGCCTCGTCAAGCATGCTTAATACATGTTCATTATTCCCATCGTATTCGCACAGGCAGGCGGAACAGGCGTATTTTCTGGGCATGGTCTCGAGAGCAAAATGCCATGGAAAGATATATATTAATATCAGGCATTAATAAGAAAGGAAATTTAGGCGCAGTGAGCATATGAGCCAGTTTGGGGTGCAGATACACGAGAAATCGCACAGGAAGAGCTCTGGCAACGGAAAACTGAAGCTCAAGAACCGTGACAAGAGGAGGCACGAGGTCGGAAGCTACTTCACAGCCACAAAGCTTGGCGCTGAGAACACGGTAAACAGCATAAGGGCAAGGGGCGGCAACACAATAAGCAAGCTGAAGAATGCCGCATTCGCCAACGTGCTGACCGGCAGCGGCTACAAAAAGGCAAAGATCACAAGCGTAGTGGAATCAAAGGACAACAGGAACTTCGCAAGGCTTAATATAATAACAAAAGGCACGATAATAGAGACAGAACTCGGCAAGGCGCAGGTCATAAACAGGCCTGGGAGGGAAGGCACGGTTACCGCAAGGCTCGTTGAGGGCAGATAAAGTGTATGCATGGCTGTAAGAGTCTATTCCTGCGATTCTTCGGATGTTCAGGCGCTGAAGGCGCTTCTCTCATACGACCCTTATCTTGACCCAAAGCTGATACCCTCGTCGTCCGAGAAGGATGATAAGGCATTGGCAAAGATGGACGAAGGGGAGAAGAAAAAATACTATGAGGAGCAGGCAAACGTGAAAGAGAACATAAGGATGCTCAAGGAAGACCCGATGATGAACATAATATTCGCGAGGCAGGACTACGTGCTGAAAGACGGCATATCCCTTGGTCTTGACAGGAACAAGTCATACCTTTACCTCAAGGCCGACGATTCATTCTTCGGGCTTGCAGAGAAGAAACTCAAGGAGAACGTGAAGAGCGCGGAAAGGGTAGAAGAGGATACGGAAAGGAAGATAATAGAGAGCATAGATAGCGAGAGAGAGGCGGCCGAGCAGGGCCTAGGCTCGATATTCGGATGAATCAAAGCAGTACAAAGGGCTCTGTTCATAAACTCCGAATCTGTCCAAAAACTCATCAATCTGTCCATAAACTCCGTGTTCTGTCTAAAAAGTAGGGGTTTTTGAACAAAAGCTAAGGCGTGTTGAAAGTGATCGCTGTAGTGCTGTCAGTGTGCCCCTAATCGTAGGGTCGATATCTTGGTATTTCGTAAATTCACTCATGAAAGCGCTGCAAGTGATCTTCGACAAACAGGATTTCCAGAAGACCACATCAAACTTAAAAGTAATCGCTAGGGATGCGGCAACCCTTCGGGAACCAAGGAAGCCCAACAAGGCAAAGGGATAAACCCGCATGCATTATCCTTTAGGCAAAACCGCATGTCTTTTAAGGTTAAAGTGATTTTATTCTATCATGAAGAAAGACCTTCTGAGCATACTCGACGTTTCCGTATCTGAGATGGACAGGCTGTTCAGGCTCTCTGACGAACTCGAGGGATCGAAGAAGAAACCACTGGAAGGGAAGGCGCTTGCGCTTCTCTTCGAGAAGGCTTCCACGAGGACGCGCGTATCGTTCGAATCGGCAATGCTCCGGCTAGGCGGCCATTCGATATACCTCGAATCGAAGACAATGCAGATGTCAAGGGGCGAGACGCTCGGGGACACGGCAAAGGTTCTGAGTTCATATGTCGACATCATAGCCGCAAGGATGTACAAGCAGTCGGATCTGGAGGAACTGGGCAAGGCAGCATCTATACCTGTGATAAACGCGCTCACGGACCTTGAGCATCCGTGCCAGGCCCTGAGCGACGTCTACACGATAAGGCAGCTCATGGATCCAAGGGGCAGGAAACTCGCGTTCGTTGGGGACATAGCTGCAAACACAGCGAATTCCCTAATGGTCGCGGCTGCCATGGCAGGAATGGAAGTAAACCTTGTAGGCCCAAAGAACTGCAAGCCCAACATGGAGTATGTAAAGGCCGCGGGGAAGCATGCCGATGTCAGCATATTCAGCAACCAGAAGGAAGGGCTGGATGGTGCTGATGTTGTCTACACCGATACGTTCATAAGCATGGGACAGGAGGAAGAGGCCGGAAAGAGGAGGAAGCTGTTCAAGGATTACCAGGTGAATAGGAAGCTTATGTCATACGCAGGCGAGAAGGCCGTTGTGATGCACTGCCTGCCTGCGCACAGGGGCGAGGAGATAAGCGCGGAAGTCCTTGACGGAAGGCAGAGCGTAGTCTGGCAGCAGGCAAGGAACAAGATGGCGGTGGAGAAGGCAATACTCCTGGCGCTCTCAAACCAGGCCTAGGAGTGATTCATCTTTTTGTCATGCCTGTCCCTGAGCATGCGCAAAAGTTCGAATGATTTCCCGGCGTCGTTGTTATAGATGTTCCTGAATGCGCGTAAAAGCCCGGAGTATTTTTCGATGTTCCTCAAGTGCTCAAGAGGATCCAACGTGCCTCCGAACTCAACGTATCTCTTCTTCAGTTCCGTCATCAAAATACCCTTTAAAGGGTCTTCAAAGCCGCTGGAAGAAGGATTATTGAACTTCGACATTAGTGCTGCGGAAAACGCTGTGCCCAACGCCCCGATGGCTACGTTGTCCTCTATCGAAAGAGGAAAAGGCACCCATTTGCCACTCCATTCCGCCCTATAATAGCGCATGCCATCCTCGTCTTCCCTATACGTCTCATATTCGCCAGCCCCTTCTCCATTCTCCCTATGCGTATTCTCCTTTTCCATCGCATTACCAGTCAAATCGTGGCTATCCAGATATTTAGATCAATGCTAATTTATATCTTTTCCTGAAGCGACTTTGCTCAAAAAGATGCTCATAAAAGCGACTTTATGAGCAGTTTCACTACTTTATGAGCAGAAGGGCTTTTTATCTTTTTTCTACCTACTTTTAGGTATGGACTGGAAACCTAAAGGAAAAGATGTGCTTCATTCTTTCAAGGAGTTTAACCTTAAAGGTGGTGAGGTCATAGGTGTATTTCAAGGGTCATTAGGCACTAATCCTGATCTTGACATTATCGTTATGTATAAGGATAAATATACGAAATCAACACCAAGAAAGCCAAAGCACATAAATTGGGTTATTGATTTGCTTATCAAGAAAGAACATAACAAGGAGCTTACTCTTGAATTTGTAAAGTATCTGTTAGAGGTATATGACAAAGTAGAGCCATTTAAGACAAAGGCAGAACAACAGAGATGCGAATTGAGATACACTAATACTGAGAATTTGGAGAAGTTTGAGCCACTTAATGCTTATGGTCAATATTCAGTAGAGCTAATAGGACACGTTATGGAACTGTTGAGTATGGAAGAAAAGCAGTTTGCGGGGGCATTTATGTTTAAGAAGGTTCTAACGAAACTATACGAAGATGAAGATATTTACTCTATATCAAATACAGCATTACCCTTCAAGAAATCATAATTTACCTTGTTTTTCTTTGTTTTTGTAGTTAGTAACTACAACCTCATTTATTTTACCTCGTTTTTCTGCTATGCAGTTTATCATCCTTGTAGCCTTTACTTTCCTAATGTCATAATTCTCATATAGATTTTTGATGAAGTCAGTATCACTATTTGATAGCATAACATGGCACTTCTTTTTATCTAATTCTTTGAACACTTCTGCTAATTTACTCTGCTCTTTTTCTAAGAAGGCATCTTTAGTATATGACGTAAAACTTGACGTTTTAGATATAGGATAATAAGGCGGATCGAAATATACGAAGTCTCCCTTCTTAGCTCCTTTAATTCCTTCATAGAATTGAGCTACCTCTATTCTTGCTCCTTTAAGCAGTTTTGAGGCTTCTCTTAAATCCCTTTCAGAGCATATTGCAGGGTTCTTGTAGTTACCCATAGGCACATTAAATTCTCCTTTTGAGTTTACCCTATAAAGTCCATTAAAACACGTCTTATTCAAATAGATAAACCTTGAAGCCCTTTCTACATCGGATATTGTTTTAGGATTTATTGCTCGCACTTTATAGTATAGTTCTTTAGAATGGTTTTTCTTATACTCTTTAAGCTCTCTGATAAGTTCTTCTACATTATCCCTGATGACTGTATATACGTTAATCAATTCCTCATTTATATCAGATAGATAAACCTCTTTGGGCTTGAAATGCTTGCTAATGTATAGGGCTACTGCTCCACCACCAATGAACGGATCGTAATAGTGTTCTATTCTATTTGGGAATAAAGGCTCAAACTGAGCTAAAAGTTGCTTCTTACCCCCTGCCCACTTTATAATAGTTGGAATGTTATTCATCATAATAATCACATCACAAAATTGTATAAAGCATACGCTAACAAAGAATAGTCATCACCCAGAAACAGATGGCGATTTTGTATAGCGTTGCCTACGCATTTTGCAGTCTTATAAGCACTCTTAAAAATTAAATATCTTTCCATTTAATCACCGACTAAGAATTTAGGCTCTATGCCTAATTCATACATTGAATTTATCAAGACTGTAATGTTGTATGCTATCAGTTTGCATAGTAACTCATTAGTTTGAGATACTAAATTCTTGTTCTTTAGGCAATCTCCAAATTTCATCTTGATAGCCATGTTTGTAGTCTCTATGTTACTTCTCTTGTGATAATGTTCCATAAATTCCTCTCTGCACATTTGATAGTAGTAGAACATTTTGTTCCATACTCTACTGCCTCTTGCGTGTTGTTGATTATTTGATTTGAATGGTATGTATGGAACAGCACCATAGCTATCAACAATGTCCATATTTACTTTTGCTAAATATCCCTTATCAGCACTCACTTCTTTAATCTCAAATCCGTTGTTATGTATCGTATTAACTAAAGGTATAAAGTGTGGGCTATCAGCACTATTTTCATCTGTAATCTCTGCTGATATAACGATATTTGTTTTTACTCCAACAGAGAGATGAGCCTTTAAGAAATGGTGTCTCTTTTGAGAGGCATATTTTATATGACAATATTCTCCAAACTTAGTAGTCCTAAATCTTGTGCTATCTACTGCAAATTCAGTCTCTATTGACTTGAGAGGCATAGCCGTTATCTCTAACAGTCTATATAAGATAGGGGTTAGTTCCTTGTCATTCAACTTTACGTTGATTATATTGTATTTTGGAGCTTTGTGTATTTGTTGTTTTCTTTCAGCATCTATATATAGTGAATATGCCCTTCTACTTGATTGCATACTGTAGACCTTCTCTATTGCACAGAATAAGGCATCTTTTAGCGGTATTCGTGGTCTACCAAAGGTTTGCATAGGTTCGTCTACGTTATCTACCAAGTCCTTTAGAAGCTCTCTGAATAAGCGTCCTTCTTCATTTTGAGCCTTAGTGTAATTATGCCAATCTCGTGTATATGTTATACGCTTAGTCTCCGTTACCGTAACGCTGCCGTCTCGGTTTGACGATTTGGACACCGTCCATTGTACTGCAAAAATATGTTTGCATTTTAAACCACGTTCTGCGAAATCAAGGCAATTACACTCTGATTTATCTAATTTTAATAGAACCGTAGAATTCTTATTAATACTCTGCGAATGAACAAGCCACTTAGCA
>JAJYVZ010000005.1 GCA_021791725.1 Microcaldota archaeon
GCGCATCCGGTTCCATGTCCATTTCGCCGACTGAAAATCTGCCGGTGCAGCGATATGGAGTTGCCCGCATGAATCAGAAGATGAGCATACTGGAACAGCTTAAAGGCAGATTCCCTAGGAAAGATTTAATAATTTGAAGAACCATGAAGAATAAGTGAGGAAGATGAAGGCAATACAGATTCAGGAAGAAGTGGAAAGGCTGGATAGGAAAATAGACAACCTAAATTCGGTAGTTTCTAGGCTAGTTGAGCTTTTGGAAGGAAACAAACTACCAAACATAAAGGAGGAATTCAAGGCAAGCTATGCAAAGAAGTTGGCTAATGCCATGAAGGAAGTAAGGAATGGCAGAGTAATCCATTATAAAAATATTGCAGAGTTTAATAAAGCCTTTGGCTGACCGTGTCATGCATGACATACGGCATAGACGTAAGGGAGAAACTTGCAGACAAGCTCAGGAAGTTGAAAAAGAGCGACCCGATAACACATAGTCGAATCCTAAAGAAAGTGAACGAGATAGCAGCAAATCCGAGTATAGGCAAGCCGCTGGAACACCAGCATACAGAAATACGCAGGGTTCATGTAGGCCATTTCGTATTAACCTTTGAGGTTGACAACTCTAGGAATGTAATCACGCTTGTAGATTTCGAACATCATGATAAAGCCTACTGATTTTTCAGCTATTGTATATGCTAGCTTGGCGGTGTGTTCGAACACCGCTCTTGTCGTCGTAATTTCCGAAACGGGCCCGCGGAGAATCGAACTCCGGTCTTCACATGAACTTTGCCAGGTTGAACTGCTTCTGCTCCCTCTCGTCTTGCCCGAACATGTTGTTTATGTCCTTCTTCACTATGCCCAGCCTCTGTTTCATATAGGGCTCGAGATCGTACCTGTCGGCCAGCGCTATTGCCATGTCAAGGTATTTTTCTATACCTCCTTTAGATATCGTGAGCAGCAGCTTTCCCCCGTCCCGTGTGCACTTTCCTGACATCGGGATCCTTCTGTACTTCGCGCTGCACGATACGCACCTGAACGTCTGCTTGGAGAACGAGTTCAGGTTCCCTATAAGGTCGGGTATGAAGTGGCAGATTATGAGCTTCTTCGCGCTGCTCCTCTTGTCTACGGCCCTTATCTTGTCTATCAGGTCGAATTCCGCGTCCACCTTTTCCTGCATTGTCTTCAATTCGGTGTAGTGGCTCTTCTTCGGAGACATCTTTATTGCGCTTGCTGACGACATGTGCGAGAACAGGAGGCCGGAGAACCTGTCTCCCTTCTTCAGCCTGCTGTTCACGAGTTCCACCATCTGCTCTGCCTCGCTCGGCGGAGGATACGACATAGTCTTCCTGTAGAAATCAAGCCCATACCTCTCGACTATGTCCATTGCGTGCACCTCGTCGTCCACCTCTTCCGGGTCGACATTCAGCGTCAGGATCAGCGGCGCGTCCATGGTGCCGCCAACGCTGCTCGGAAGGTAGCTTCTGGAGAAGTTTATGAGCGCGTCAAGGAGCAGCATTGTCGTGTCCTCGTCGCCGTCGCAGTTCCGCCTCCTGGCGCATATCGTGTAAGGGTGCGCGAATCCCACGTTTGCTTCTGTGAAGCCTATTATCCTGTTCATTATACCGCAGGATATGTGCGGCGCGAGCGTTATGACGTACTTGCCGATGAGGTCCGATGCTGAGGCCGCGTTGTAGAACCGTTCCATCTTGTAGAGCCTTTCCAGCATGCTGTCGACGGCTTTTGCGGTCTTCAGTAGGTATTCGCCGCCCCTTGTGTTCATGATAACGTCCTGGTGCTTCAGCTCTACAAGCTGGTCCTGGGCAACCAGCTCGTTTCCAAGATAGTCCTTGTCGTATCCCATTGACCTAAGCTTCTCTACGCTGGTGCCTATCTCAGAAGGATAGAAGTGTGTTATCGGGACGTCGGTGGCGTCGAATCTTGACGTCCCGTCCTTGAATATGTATACTCCGTGCTGCGCGCGTATTATGCCTTTTTCTAGCGGCTCTGCGTTCTTCCCTGCACTCGACATGCCCTTCATCCCCTTGACGATGTGCGGCGGCTGCATTGAGTTCAGCATCTTCATCGAGTCGTTTACCTTCTTCACTATGTTTATCCTCTTCTCCGTGTGCTTTTGCATCTCTGTTCCGCACTTCGGGCATGTGTCCGAGTCCGAGAGCGTTCCGCACTTCGGGCATTTGCGTACCGAAGCCGCCTTCTGTGAGCAGTCGTAGCAGAATGGGGAGTCTATCTCCCGCTTGCATGACCCACATAGGTAAGTCGGCAGATCCACGGTTATGCCGGATTCCCCGAGTTTCTTCGATTCCAGCACATACGCCTTCATTATGTTCCTCTCCTTTCCCCCGTATTCACCTATCGGAAAGAGCACGTTTGGCGCAGGCTTCATTAGCCTCTCCTTGGCCTTTTCCGGCCTGCCTATCCTTGCAGCTATGTATGTCGACCTGTTCATTATCTTGAATGGGGAAACAATATTCAGCAACTCAAGCACGTCAGAACCCTCTTTGTATGCCTCGCCTACGCTGTCCTTCGGAGTTGCGGATTCCGTGTCCAGGATTCCGAGAGATGCGACAAGGGCCTGCGCGTAGTCCTTCTCTATGATTATGCCCTGTGCGTCTACTTTGTGCGGAAGGTTTAGCAGTTCAAGCGTCCTCTTTATCTCGGGGGTGTTCTTGAGCGAAATTTTGTCCAGTTCGAACAGCCCTTTCTTTTCTTCTGAGAGGAATGCGCACAGGCATTCAGAAAGCTTTGACATGTCGTATGAGGTGACTGCGGCGAACTCAAGCAGGTATCTAGGGTGCATTGGGATTGAATTCCTGATGGATATGTCGTAGGCTTCATGGAAACTCCTGGGGTCTGCTTCAGCATCGCTGCCTGCCTTCTCCTTAAGCTCCTGCAGCCAGAATTCCTCGACATAGCTGCTCGGCTGCAGAGGCGCGTTGGATTTCTTGAAGTCGCCGTACGTGACCAATATGTCCCCGAGAGATATTATCTCACGCACCCTGCTCCTTATCTCAAGCGCCTTGGTAGCGTCGTTCACCCTGAGCGCCTCGCCAGAATCAAGCACAACGAACGGGCCTTCTATTGAGTCTACAGGAACCACGACGCAGCCCTTGCCTGGAACCTCCATCTTGAGCTGCGTGCCTACGGCCATGAACCCGTCGGTTATTATCATGGTCGCGGGATTGAAACCTTTTGCCGCTATGCCGCTGAACCTGCTTCTCCCGTATCTGAGCCTGAACCCCCCGTTCATCCTCGGAAACGCAAGGATCGGCCTTCCAGCCACAAGGTCGTCGAGGAACGATGCGGCATCCTTGTCCTCTGCCTTCTTCTCGCCCTTCTCTACCTTTATTATGCCGTTCAGCCAACTCCAGTCCAGGTTCCCCTGCTTCACCTCCTTGACAAGCTTCTTAGCCTTCTGCGCAATCCCTTCGCACATGACAAGCGAGACTCCGCCTCGTATCCTGTTGGTTATGCGCTGCTCTTTCCCGTTCGCATCAATTCTCTTCAGGTCGCGGTGCCTGTTAGCCTCTATATCCTCTGTAGGCACGCCATCGACGCACACGGGAATGTTCCCTGCTATTATTCTCAGGTCGTCATCGCTTGGCTTGTACTGCAGGCGCGCGGCCCTTGCGTCGTATATCTCTGCCTCTTCGACATAGCGCTCTATCTCGTCCTGCGTGGCCTTGTACTCTCCTATGCCGAAGAGCCTCCTCGCATAATCCCCTATTGCGACGGACATCGCGGCTGACGTGCCGCCGGCGCCCCTTATTGGGCCTGCGAAGGATATCGCCAGGTATGTTGAGCTGTCGTAGTTCTTGTATATCTCTACGCCGCTTATGCCTTCCGTGGGCGCTACCAGCACGCCTTCGGTTATTATCGCGAGGCCGACCCTCACCGAGAGCTCTATGCGCTTCTTCTCGGTGTAAGAGGAGAAGCTCTCGCTGGTGCATATTTCCTTTACCACGTCGAATATGCTCTTCGTCCTTGCGTCCTTGACCACGTTCTTCCTTATTATGTCTGCTATGCCCTTTACCCCTATGATTCCCTCTACCTTGCTCGCTATGTCGGGCGCAGGTATTATCTCCACGCTGTCCTTTGGGTCGAACCCTTTCTTCCTTGCCTCGCTGGCTATCCTGTACTCTCTCTCGAATCCCTTGTTCAGCAATTCAAAGTATTCGTCGTTGTCCAAGATATCACGCCATCATGTTGAAATCAACGTTCGTAGTCACTGCGCTCTTTGTCTCGTATATGGGCAGCACGCCTGGAGATGGCATGTGGCCCTGCTTGACCTGGTAGTCGGTCCTGTCCTGCCACGTCCCGCTGTTCACGACAAGCGTGCCGTGGTAGTCGGCTACTGCGTTCTTGTGTATGTGGCCCATGTGGAGTATGTCTGGCACTATGTCCATTACAAGGGAATCGCTCTTCGCCGGGATTATCATATGCCCCCCATATACAGGAGATAGGTGCCTTCTCTTCAGCGTCTCTATCATGGCTGTTTCAGGCTTTGCGTAGCTGCAGTTAGGCACAAGGCGTATTATTGAATCTAGGGATGAGCCGTGGTAGCCCAGGACCTTCAGGCCGTGGATGTCCATGTATGCCGGATTCGTGAGCACGTGGACGTTGTCCTGCCTGAAGTCCCTAAGCAGATCCGAGTCGAGAGGGGGTTGCGGCTCTGCAAGGTGCACTGCGTCGTGGTTGCCTGGCAGCATGAAGATGTGTATGTAATCAGGTATCTCCCTTATGTAATCGAACAGTATGGAGTATTGCTTGTATATGTCAAGAACCTCTAGGTCCCTGTCCTGGTTAGGGTATATTCCTATTCCATCTACAAGGTCGCCGCTCATAACCATGTACTTTATTTTCCCGGCAAGCTCCCTGTTGTGGTCTGTGTCGCAGTTCAGCCACTTCAGCATTGCCGTGAACTTTTTCGCGAGGAATTTCTTGCTCCCTACGTGTATGTCTGACATGAATGCTATTGCGAAGTCCTCCTCGGTTTTCTTCCTGTCGCGTATTGGGGTGTCAGGATACATTATGCTGTTCGCCATGACGAACGGATCGGACACCTTCCCCTTCACGGCTATAACGTCGTCGTAGATTATCCTCGACGCGGCTTCGAACGTTGCCTGCTGCTCCTTTGTTCCGGACTTCAGGAAGAGGACCTTCGCCTGTCCGGTCTCGTCCTCGATCGTGGCGAGTATGTGCCCGTTCTTAGTCACTATCCTGTCGCACACTATGCCTATTATGCTCACCTCCCTGCCTTTTGTATACTGCTTCAGCGATTCTATGGAGTTGAGTTTGCTCACGAATACCCTGCTCTTCTCCATTATGGCCCTGAGCTTGTGGAACCTGTCCCTGAAGTACTCAACGAACGAATCGGCAGTCCCTGCAGTAGTCTGGAGTTTTGCGTTCCTGAACCTGAAATTTGGGTCTATGTCCTTTGCCGAAGGGCTGAAGCCACCGTTCCTCACCACCTCTATCTTTTCAGGCGCCTTCTCGGACTGCTTCTTCATTATGTCTGCGATGAGTTCCGGAGTAAGAAGGTTGGGCCCGCTAGCATTCGACTGGAAATGCGCTTTTACGAGCGCCGCTAGGCTGTTCACCTCAACGCCTTTCAGTATCTCTTCGCTTATTGAAGAAGATAGCACGGCCACTCCGCTGAGAAGGTCTGCGAGCTCAGATATGTTGTTCTTCTCAGCCATAAGAATCAGCAATGAAATTATGCTGGAAACCTAAATAAAGATTTTGATTTGGCACAATAGGGTTAAATATGCGGAGATTGAGAGCATAGCATGCAGAAGTCAAGGACGCACGAAGGATTCGCGCTGAACAGGATTAGCGGCGAGTATAAGGAAGCTGAATCGCGGAAGGATGAGAAGGCGCGCGGCCTGCTCATCAATGCGATTGATCAGAGGAGAAGGGACCTTCTCGGAAAGCTTGAGATCGAATTCAAGATGCCTGTCGTGGCTTACATCGCCAATCCGAAACATGCAGGAGCTACGCTGAACAACAATGATGAGAAAGCCATGGCGGACCTGGTGCGATACGCCCTGGACAGGTCTGGCGAGGTGCTCCTTGTGCTTGATACGCAGGGCGGCGACGCGGCATACGTGATGAAGCAGGTGAGGGGATTCTGGAGTTTGTTCAGCAACGGTTATTCAGTTGCTGTGCCGCACGCGGCGAAGAGCGGCGGCACAATGATTGCCATTGGCGCAAAGAAGATATTCATGGGCGAGAACTCTGAGATGGGACCGATAGACCCAATAATGGTCTTTAAGAATGCAAAGAACGGCATAACGAGGTGCTCGGCCAAGACATACATATCGTGCTTTGATAACCTGCAGGCCCAGCTGCGCGTTGAGATTGACGAAAGGATAAGAGGCTTGCTGGAAAAGATGATCACAAAGAGCATAGATCCTTTTCGTCTGGAAGAGTGCAGGGAAGCGATAGAGATCGTCAAGGAGCATGCGGAGGAGCTGCTCAAGAACGGCGCCATGTCAGGCAAGCAGCAGGCGCAGATAGCCTATGCCATAGAGCAGCTGATACTTGGCAGAAGGCACAGGTTCCACGGGAGCGCCATACGGGCAGAAGAAGCGGAAGAGATGCTCAAGCTTAACGTGGAACGGCTGGAATTCGGCGATACGCGGTGGACGCTTCTGTGGGAGTATTATCTCAGGGCCTCTGCCGATATGCTGCGCAACAACACGGCAAAGCTGTTCGAGAACAAGGAAGATACTCTTTCTGTGGAGATTGTGCATGCGGATCTGGGCAGGGCCGCAAAGGATTCGAAGCGCAGATGAGCTAATGGACAAGCAGCATTGGAAGTATGCCGAGCAGCACGGTGGATATGATAAGGAGAATGCTGGACAGCAACACCCATTTGCTCAGAACAGCGTCTTCGCCGATATAAGAAATCCTCTCGCCGAAGAAGGAGCGCTCCATTAGCCAGAACATATATGCGCCTACGATTATCACTGCGAACAGGGGTATTATTCCAGTTGTTCCGAACGATCCTACTGCTCCGGAGAACAGCATTATATCGGCTACGAAACCCGACGTGAGCGGAAGCCCCACTATCCCGAATATTCCCCCAAGGAACAGGTATGCGGCCGTTCTGGACCAGCGGTATACCCCTTTTATGTTGTTTATCACAAGTGTGCCGAACTCCTTGTCAAGCATTCCGGAAAGCATGAACAGAAGGGATATCGCAAGGCCGTGGCTCAGCATCGCGTATACCGCGCCGGTGTCTGCTGAAGAGTTCATGGCCATGAGGCCGAACGCGACTATGCCCATATCCACTATGCTCGTGTATGCGATAAGGCGCTTTAGGTTGCTCCTTTTTATGGCTACGACGGCAGCGTATATTGCGGAGAACGCAAATAGCGAGGCTATGGCTGCAGAGTGGGAGATGGCAAGCTGCGAGAAGATAGTCAGCGCGATCAGAAGCCCGTAGCCGCCGAACTTGAGCAGCACTCCGGCAAGGACCATGCTGCCTGTAGCCGGCGCCTCTGTGTGCGCATCAGGAAGCCACGTGTGCAGAGGGAAGACAGGCATCTTTATCATGAACGAGACAAGCAGCATGAAGAAGGTTATGGATGATACGTATTGCGGCATCTGCAGCGCCCCGCCCTCGAGGCTCGCTATGTCAAACGTGTGCGGAGAGCTGTAGCTGTACATCAGCATTATCGCCATAAGCAGGAGAAGGCTGGATATTATAGAGTATATTATGAACTTGACTGCGGCATATCTCCTGTTTATCCCGCCGTAAAGGAAGATTATGAAGAACATAGCGATCTCGCTCACCTCCCAGAACACGAAGAAGAGAAACATGTTTGATGCAAGGAATACGCCGAGGCACGACCCTTCGCTCACAAGGAAGATGAAGTTGTACAGGCGCCGGTTTTGCGATATGAAGTAGTCCCCGACAAGCGAGGCGGCGAAGAAGACAACGGCAGTCATCACTGCCAGTATCTGGGTTATCTGGGTAACGCTCATTGAGAACGTTATGCCAAGCGCCTGTATGTACGGATATCCAAAAGAAACGGACTGCAGGCCGTATGCGCTGGTCTGGTATACGACGCCGATCACAAGCAGCAGCACTGCCAGGGATGCAAGCTTGGCTACGGTTGAAGAGAAACGCTTCGGCAGCATTGCCGCCAGGAACGCTGCGGCTGCGGGAAGAAGGACGATGAGGGGCAATAAAGGCAATGTCATGTTGGCACCATTACGTCATATTCAAGGCAGAAGCGGCAGACCCGGCAAGGGATATGACAGGATTCGGATATATTCCGACTGCAACTATCACGATCAGGCATATCAGCGCAACGATTAGCAGGTTTATGCGCATCCTGGATTTCTTTGAGAACTCCTTGTTTGTGAACATCGCCATTATCACCTTAAGGTAATAGTACACGGATATTACGCTGGCAGTTATGGCGAGAACGGCCAATGGCAGCATGTTATGGTACACTGCGCTGGAGAAGAGAAGGAACTTGCCTATGAAACCTGCGGTTAGCGGGGTGCCTATCATCGATATGAACATTATGGTCAATGCTATTGCCGCGAACTTGTTCTCTGAATAGAGGCCTATGTAGTCGTTTACCTCGTGCCTGTTCTGCATCTCCATGTGCGCGATTACGGCAAGCGCGCCTATGAACATGAATGCGTGAGCGAATATCTGGAAGACGGAGGCGGTGACCGAGTAGTTTGTGGCCACGGCAAACCCGATGAGTATGTACCCGGCTTGGGATATGGAGGAATAAGCAAGCATGCGCTTCACGTTCTTCTGCGCAAGGGCGATTATGTTGCCGTAAAACATGGTAAGGATTGCCAGCGCATAGAATATCGTGGTGAATGTGCCTGAGTAGCTGCGCAGAGCGAGGAACGCTATCTCAAACAGGGCGACGAAGCCGACCTTCTTGTTTATTCCGCCCAGCATTCCGGTAATGTATGACTGCGAGCCCTGATATACGTCAGGAACCCATAGGTTGAACGGGAATATGGATGCCTCGAACCCTACGGCTGCGACTATGAGTATCGTTGCCATTAGGGTGAGCTGGCTCTGCTGTATTCCTGCAAATGACAGGCTGAATGAGGAACCGAAGATCAGCGCGGCGCCAAACGTGAACAGCGCCACGGCTATTGACGACATTATGAAAAGCTTTGCTGCGGATTCTATGGATTTTGGCTTGCCTGCGAGAATCGACAGCACGGTGGGTATGACCATTAGTTCAAGGCCTATTATCAATGCGACGAAGGAGCCTGCAAACGACACCAGGTACATGCCAGAGAGTATGAAAGACGAGAACATGGCGAACGCGTTGTACTCGTCGGAGCCTGATGCCATTATGTTCACAAGAGCCATCGAGACGGTGAACAGCATGGCGAAGAATAATGAGAAACTGTTGATGCTCAGTATGTAAGTTTGCGGATATATGTCATATAAATACATGAATGAGGAGGCGGCGAAGAGGCCTGCGAAGAGCAGCATGTTGACCAGTAACTGCAGGCGCGGCTTCCGCACGAAGAACAGGACAATGTTCAGGAAGATGAACAGCCCTATTATCACTTCAAGTGGATATACCCCGTAGTTGGCAAAGGCGTATGAAAGCGTGTTCCACAGGGTACTGAAATCGAGCATATGTCTACCTCATCCAAAAGAAAGCATAAAGTATCAGCAGCAGCGCACCGATTATGAATATCAGGGAATAGAAGTTTATAGAGCCGCTCTCCATCCTTCTGGCCGCGTAGCCGCCCCGCGACGTGTTCATCGCTATGCCGTCGAAAATGTCGTTTATCGCCATCTCTGCTTCGGTGAGCACCACGCTTGATGCGGTGAAGAAGGTCATCAGATGGCTGTAAAGCGAGTCGAGCGCGGAGTTTATCGCCTTGAGGTAGGATGTCGACGCGGGGCTTTTCTTCCTGTATACCCTGAAGAAAAGGAAGTACGCGGCAGCCAGGCCCAGCAGGACGGCGGTTGCGCTGACCGCCAGTTCGGGCAGAGCCACATTGGATATGCCTGCAGGCGCGTACTTGTACACGGATTCCATGCCGGATACGCCAGGCAGGAGGAATATCGCCACAGAGAGGACGGAGAATGCTGCAGCCAGATAAAGCGACAGTTTCATATAATCATTTATCAGACTGTAGTTTATTCCTATGTTCAGGGCTGCTTTGCTGCTGCTTGAAGGCCGGAGCGGCAGCAGGAACCACCTGAATATGGCGAATGAAACGCCAAAGTCTATCGCGAGAAGGACCACATATACGATCAGGTTATATGACATGGCAGCCTGCCCAAGGATCGCATTAGCGAAGAATGAGTTGAACGGTATGAAGCCGGCAAGGGAGAGTACGCCTATCAGGCCGGATATGGCCATGAGTTTGCCCCTCTGCGATTCGTGCATGTTGTTTATTTCGTCGCTCCCGTTCGCCTTAGTCAGTATTCCGGAATAGAAGAACAGGAGGGACTTGTAGAATGCCTGGATTATGAATATGTAAAGTGCGGCGCTGATCGCGTTTATGCTTAGCGCCACGAGCATTATCGAAAGCTCCTCTATCGTGGAATACGCAAGAACCCTCTTCACGTGGCTTTCCCCCAGCGCGCCGAGCACGGATATTATGGCGGAGAAGAGGGCGAACGCAAGTATTACCCCCAGGAGATGCGCGGCCTGGAATATGGGAAAGAGGACAAGCAGCATGAACACGCCGGCCTTGACCATGGTTGAGGAATGTAGGAATGCGGATACGGGTGTCGGGCCCTCCATCGCGTCAGGCAGCCACACATTGAACGGGAACTGGGCGGATTTCGTGAACGCGGCTATGATCAATAGTATAAACGCAATGTATTCTGTTTTTGTTATGGCGGTTGCGGACACTGCGCTTATTATCTGGCTGAACTGGAGCGTTGAATAGGAGTTAAGCAGTATCACCAGCGCCGCAAGTATGGCTATATCCCCTATGAATACGGTAGTCAGAGATTTCCTTGCCGCTCTTTTTGCCGCGCCCGTATTGTAGAACCCTATCAGGAGATAGCTGGTAATGCTGAGGAAGCTCCATGCGACAAGCAGCAGTATGAAATCCCCGGCCATCGCGAATATCAGCATTGCCGCCTCGAATGACAGAAGCTCTATGTAATAGCCCTTCGCGTCCCTCTCTTCGTTTATGTATCCTATGGAGTAGAGGAATACAAGGGGCGCCACTATTGAAACCAGCGCAAACAGTATGAAGTTCATCTGGTACATCGATGCGGTTATCTGGAATACGGTAGAGCCAGACCTGAACCAGCTTATGCTCTGCGACGATCCAATGCTTGAATAGAGATACGGGAGGAAGAAGAGCGGCGTTGCGCTTGCGGCTAGGGACAGATACCTTATGATGCTGCCTTTCCTTAGGAACAGCATTGCGGCTATTGCGGCAAGTATTGGAATAACCGACATTACGAAGTATATCTGCATTTTATTACCATTCAGTTCTTGAACTTGTTAAGTTTTCCTACATCAAAATCTACGGAATATTTGTGCATCTTCACGTAGAAAGCGATGAGGACCATTGCTTCCGCTCCAGCTATCGACCACATGCTAAGCAGGAATTGCAGGAACGTTCCGTCCTGCTGGTGCTGCACCGAGAAGAATGCTGTTGCCGCGAGTATAGAGGCTGCAATCATCACTTCGGCGGACAGTATTATTAGTATGAAGTTTCTGCTTGAGGCTATCCCTGCCAGCCCCACGGAGAACAGGATTATGGCGATAATAAGCGGATAGAAAAGCAGCATGTTGTCATCTCTTGAGATTCTTGAGTATAATGGCTATGCTAGGCAGCGCAGCCCCGAACGCCAGAAGCGCTATGAAGAACATCAGACTTTGATAGTTTGCCATGGAGGCATTCAGTTCCGAATATATGCCAGTGCCCGAAGTGTTTATTCCTATGGTGCCGGGGTAGAGCAGGTAGCCTATGATTATGGAGGATGCTGCGGCTACTATGAACAACATAGGCACGTTTATGTCATTGTCGTGCCTGTTCTGCTCGGATGCCACTGCCACTATAAGGTAAGTCGCTATTCCTCCGACGAGTATGAGGAGCTGCAGTATAGCCACCATGTATTCTCCGATTACTATCAGAATTACCGAGGAGAAAGCAAATGATGCAGATAGGAATATTGCCGCCTTGAATATTGACCTCTGGAAGAACATTGCAATTGCCGCAGCTATGGCCATGAGGCCGAACGCGACGATTGCTATAATGCCAATTATTGCCATCAGATCACTAGCGGAGAAACATAGAACAGGAAGAATACCAGGATAATGTTGAGCACGGCCAGCGGCAGAAGGTAGACGAATCCTATGTGCACAAGTCGGTCTATCCGCATCCTTACGGTTGATATCCTGATAATTATGAATGTTAAAGCCACTGCCAATATCTTTGCCAGGAACCATGCTATAGGCGGCAGTATGGACGGGCCGTTCCATCCGCCGAGGAACAGCAGGGTTATTAGCGAACTCCCGACAAGGACCCGCGTGTAGTCTATGAAGAGCGCCTGAGCGTAGAAAGGCGCGCTAATGTCGGTGAGCCAGCCTGCTATCAATTCTGAGTCGGCTTCCCTTATATCGAAAGGCGGCCGCTCCAGTTCTGCTAGCATGACTATGAAGAATATGACGAATCCTATCGGCATTAGTATTATGAAAGGGAGTTGAGACTGCGCGGATACTATGCTTATGAAGTCGAAGCTCCTTGCCGCCAGGGCAACTCCGGCCATTACCAGCAGCATAGGAATTTCGTACGCTATGAGCATCATGACAGACCTTTGTGATCCTATGGAGGCGAACCTGTTGCCGCTCGCCCAGCCTGCCACGAAAACGAGTATCGGGGTGAATGAGAGCAGGGTGAACACCAGAAGCATGCCGACGCTTATGTCAATGCCGTATACGGACGGGGTCAGGGGCAGCAGGAACTCCAGGAATACCAGCAGCGCAAGCATCGAGGGCACAGATATGTAAAGGAGGTATTTGTTTGCGCCTTCAGGAAGTATGCTTTCCTTAGACAGGAGCTTCACTATGTCGGCAAGGTTCTGGAGTATTCCATACCTGCCAACCGTATTTGGGCCGTGCCTTCCCTGCGCTTTTGCCATTACCTTCCTCTCAGCCCACCCATATGCATAATCGAAGACAGACAGGAATATCAGGACTGCAATGCCGTAGATTATGAATGAAGCGAACAACGCGGTTTGCTGGAAATTTGTGTAACCTGACAGGAAATTTAGAATCGAGGATATTGTCGGGCTATACATGTTCTCGGCCGTTAATATTTTATATAATGCCCAGTAGTCGAGTTCGTTAACAGGGCTGTGACGAATGTCAGTATGGTGAAGAATAGCAGCAGCGCAACCATGTACACGTTCTGTGCCGCATCAAGAGCAGACGCTGAAAATGCCCAGAGTATTGCCATTACACTCACTATCTCAAACGCTATGAACAGCGGAAAGTAATGCAGATAGTCGTTGGTTATGTCTCTTGTGTGCCCGCCCGCATCCTCGGCACTTTCGTAGTTTTGATTCCTTGCGCTGCCATAGCTTGGCCTTGGACGCATGAGCCGCGATACTATCTCCATACCTGCAGGCACGAGTACGGCAAGAATGGCAAATACGGAAAGTGCCACATAAGTATAGAGCATGAGTAAACGTCGCAATAAAGCTATTTAGCGTTATCGTCTTCTGTCTGGAAATATCCGGCGATGACGTGGCGCCGGGTGGACGTTGCAGGACTTTGCTTTAAAAACCTGCCAGCGAATTTATTTTGGGAGAAAACTACGACTTCAGGAGCAAGATGGAGTTTAGGAGCAAAGCCCAAATGTTTAGGTTACCGACCACTTAACTTCCAGCCAGAGGAAAAGTTTGGCAGGGCAGGCTGCACCATATCCACTAAGTGCAGGTTCCACGTCGGTTTTAATCTCTACCTTTAATCCTTGGTTCTCTAGCATATGTTTTATTGCTGGTGCAATTTCGGTTTTAATTAGTATTCCAGAATTATTGTATTCATTTGCCTCAACAGAATTTAGTAAATAAATTTTTATTAATCCGTCCATATGCCCTCTGCGTATTTCCTTTTTCATGCCATTGCGTATCTTTTTGTAAGCATAATTGAAGTAATACGATATTTCACCTTCCTTCTGCATTTCCTCGTTTGCCCGCCTCTCTTCATATTCTTTTTTCATAATTTCCACAAAGGTAGAGTTTGCCTGAACGGGGTTTGGATCATTTCCATTGTTCTGCCTAAATATCTTAAGTATGCCTCCCATTGAATCTGTATATTATCTTGTTTTGTGTGTTTATAAGCTTTTCGTGTAGGGGGGCTTTGCTCTAAAAGCCGGCTAGTGAACTTTTTTAGAAGCAACGCCGTGTTGTAGTAAAAGTATAAAAGGCAGAACGCGGATGATAACATTCGTAATAAGCCTGTTGCGTAGCCTGCGAAGTTGCTGCAATCTTAGGGGGGGTATTGAATGCAGAAAAATAAAAAGGACAGCGTTTACGACCACATGATAGTCAAGGCGGCAAAGGACGGCAGTTATGAAGATGTTTTGAACTGCATCAAAAAGGGCGGAGATGTCAACGCGAGGGATAAAAATCAGATGACACCGCTTATGTGGGCAGCACACAACGGAGATGCCGGAATTGCCAAACTTTTGTTGACGCACGGGGCCGGAATCAACCTTAGGGATGGCGACGGCTACAACGCCATTGAATATGCAGCAAGGACGAAGAGCATTGCTGTGGGAAGGTTCCTTATATCAGAGGGGGCAGACGTTAATAATTTAGACAATAATTCTGCTACGCCGTTGATATGGACAGTGTGGAATGGCGACTATGACTTTACTAAACTTCTTCTCGAGAATGGCGCAAATATAATGAATGGCAAGGACAAATCGATCTCTGAGATAACCACGGCGATCTACAGAAATGATGCAAGAATGTACAGGCTTCTGGTGGCGTGGGGCGCGGAGTTAGACGCAAAAGACCGGTATGGGGAAGGGAAGTGTGCGTTGGGGACGACATTTAAAAGATGCAGCCCTGGATTTTTAGCAATGGTGCTGGAAGATGTCGTAAGGGCTGAAAACAGGAAAAACAGGCCCTTGTACGGCGCGTTCCTGGAAAAGAGCCACGACCATGCATTTGAGATACTTGCTTCGCAGTTAAATGAACTCAGGAGGAGGATGCCGGATGATGGTAGATAGGGAATATCAAAGGAAAATTACAGAAAAATGCGCCGATTCAATACTATTGAATCTGCGTAAGATGAACGACTCTTATGTCGAGATTGTAGAGGCCATGCGCTTCTTTAGGGAGACGATATATTGGCACGGAGTGCAGTATGCAATGATGAATGGGAGTTTCACTGGGATAAGGATAGGAATGGAACTTACAGAAGCGCTGAGGAAGCGGGACTGGGAGGAGAGCCGGGCGCTGGTCGGCGGGGGCGTTGCGAAATATGTTGATGTTTGGGAAGAGAAGAGAGGAGAAGGAATGGTCACCTATAGCATACGGTTGAGAAAAACCGAGGTTCCTGAAAGGGAGGAGAAGCAGAACTTGGAATATTTCAACACGATGTTAGAAGGGGGCTTTTCGTGCAGATACGTTGGGCGGAATTTCATGACCTTCTCTTTTGAATTCAGTAAAGAGGATAAATGCGAAGGTAGATAAGCGCCGTTCAGAAAATATTGAATTTCTTCTTCCTTGATTCTGTTCCTTCTTTCATGTCTTTGTATTTTTTTATAAGCTCCTCCTCTTCCGAGTTCATGCTCTTTGGTATGGAAACTGCTATGTCGACTATCTCGTCCCCTCTTGAGTTTCCCCTGAAATGGCGGATTCCTTCCCCCCTGAGCACCATCTTTGAGTTCGGCTGCGTGCCGCGCTGTATTGTCAATGTTTTCGTGCCTTCCAGAGTTGGAATTTCAACAGTCCCGCCCAGTGCCGCCTTGTAGAAAGGGATCTCAACGCTCGTGTATATGTTGTCCCCGTCTCTTGTGAAGGTCTTGTTCTTTTTAACCTCTATCTCCACATAAAGATCGCCAGGGCCGTCCTTTGCGTAGTCGCCCATGCCGGAGAGCCTTAGGCGCATGCCGTCCTGTACCCCGTAAGGTATGTCGACGTTTATGCGCTCGTTCCTCACCTCTCCGCCCTTTCCGTTGCAGCTTGAGCAGTATCGTTCCGGGGTGCTGCCCTTGCCGTCGCACCTGCTGCACGTTTCTACCGTCTGCATCCTCCCGAAGAGCGTGTTTCTCACCATCTTTGTGTAACCGTCGCCGTCGCAGTTGTGGCATGTCACGCTCTTTGAACCGGGCTCTGCTCCGCTGCCCTTGCAGTGCCTGCACTGGCCCACGTGCTTTATCTCAATCTCCTTCCTGGTTCCGCTTGCAGCCTCTTCAAGCGTTATGCCGAGCTTGTACAGTATGCTCTGGCCCGCATTCCTCCGCATGCCGCCCTGTGTGAATATCCCCTCGAAACCCCCCTCGTCAAAACCTAGGTTTATGTTCAGTCCCATGTCCCTGAGGATGTCGTTTATGTTGAAGCCGCGGAATATATCCTCTTCGGTGAATGTCCTGTTGAAAGCTTCGGAACCCATCATGTCGTATCTCTTTCTCTTCTCCAGATCCGAGAGCACGGCATAGGCCTCGTTGATCTTTTTGAACTTTTCCTCTGCGGTCTTTTCCTTGTTCCTGTCTGGATGGTACTTCAGCGCCAGCTCCCTGTAGGCTTTCTTTATGTCTTCCGGAGACGCATTCTTCTGAATCCCCAGGATAGAGTAGAAGTCCTCAGCCATCGGTCATCATCTCGGCCATAACGATCATTTCTTTACAGTATAGTCGGCATCATAGCTACCTGCATTTCCGCTGTCTCCGCCTCCTTCTCCGCCGCCCGGGTTCTCCGGGCCTGTGCCGTTCTCTTGGCTTCCCTGTTTGTATAGTTCGGCGCCTGCCCTCTGTATTGCTTCGCTAAGCGCGTCCATCTTCTTCTGCATATCGTCGTAGTTCTGCTTCTCAAGAACTTCTTTTAGGGATGCCTTTGCCTTCTCGACCTCCTCCTTCGATGCTGCCGACACCTTCTCCCCGTTTTCCTTCATGAACTTCTCTGTCGTGTATATAAGGGTTTCTGCTGCATTGGCGCTCTCTGCCCTCTCCTTGGCCTTCTTGTCGGTCTCGGCATATTCTTCCGCTTCTTTAATCTTCTTCTCTATGTCCGTTTTTTGCATCTTGTTTGGCGCGACTACCTTCATTGTCTGCTCCTTCCCTGTTGCCTTGTCCTTTGCGGTTACGTGCAGTATGCCGTTAGCGTCTATGTCGAATGTCACCTCTATCTGCGGTGTGCCTCTTGGAGCAGGCGGTATTCCGGTCAGGGAAAATTCTCCAAGCATCTCGTTGTCCTTTGCCATCGACCGCTCGCCCTGCAGGATGTTCACCTGCACCATTGTCTGGGAGTCCTCGGCAGTAGAGAATATCTGCGACTTCTTGATCGGTATCGTTGTGTTCCTATCTATGAGCTTGGTCATCACGCCCCCAAGAGTCTCTATGCCCAGGGAGAGAGGGGTTACATCGAGAAGCACTATGTCCTTTACCTCTCCGGTGAGTATTCCTGCCTGTATCGCGGCGCCGAAAGCCACTGCCTCCATCGGGTCGACTCCGCGCTCTATCTTCTTTCCCAGCAGCTGCTCCACGTACCTCTGCACTATCGGCATGCGCGTTGGCCCTCCAACCAGTATCACCTTGTCTATGCTTGTCGGTTCCAGCTTTGCGTCCTTGAGGGCCTGCATCACCGGCTTCGTCGTCTTCTCCACTATCGGGAGGACAAGTTCCTCCAGCTTTGCCCTGGATATCGAATGCGTGAAGTTCACCGGCTTGTTGCCCTTGTCTACTGCAAGGAAAGGCAGGTTTATCTCCGTGTTCAGCGACGTCGAGAGCTCTATCTTTGCCCTCTCCCCGGCCTCCCTGAGCCTCTGCATTGCCTGCGGGTCGTTTGTTACGTCGATTCCGCTTGCCTTCTTCACCTCTCCGGAGAGATATTCCACTATCGTGTTGTCCATGTCTGTTCCGCCAAGCGCGGTGTTGCCGCTTGTCGATTTGACCTCGAATACGCCGTTGCCGAAATCCATTATAGTGACGTCGAGCGTTCCTCCTCCGAAATCGTACACAAGTATCTTCATGTCCTTTCCGGTCTTGTCCAGCCCGTAGGCAAGGCTTGCCGCCGTAGGTTCGTTGACCAGTCTTACCACCTCAAGCCCGGCTATCTCCCCTGCGTCCTTTGTCGCCTGCCTCTGGTTGTCGTTGAAGTATGCGGGCACTGTTATGACGGCTTTCTTTACCTCCTCGCCAAGGAACGCCTCTGCGTCCTGCTTTATCTTCTGCAGCAGGAAAGCCGACAGCTCCTGCGGGGAGTAGCTCTTGCCGAATATGTTGTACTTTGCATCAGTCCCCATCTTCCTCTTGAACGCGGCTACCGTGCCCTCCGGATTCGCCACCGCCTGCCTCCTTGCAGGCTCCCCCACAAGCTTATGGTTGTCTTTTGTGAATGCCACGTAGCTTGGAAAGGACTTCCCGTACAGCGACGTACCTTCGCTGCTTGGTATGAGCACCGGCCTTCCTCCCTCGAGCACTGCGGCTGCGCTGTTTGACGTTCCCAGATCAATTCCTATTATTTTCATGTTACCACAAATATCAATTATCAACTCTCATTTCTCGCTTGCTTTTCCCTACTTTCCATCCTTCTTCTCTCTTTCCTGCTCTGCGACTTTTTTCTTGGATATTATGACAGATGAGGGCCTGAGCAGCATGCCGGAGAAGGTGTATCCCTTCCTGACTACGTCTGTTATTCTGCCGTCGTCCTCGCCGCTCTCCCTGACCATGAGTATCTCGTGCTTGTACGGATCGTAAGGGCCGTTTGTATCGATCTGCGCAAGCCCCTCAGCCTTCAGCGTTTCCAGAAGGTTAGAGTATATCAGCTCCAAACCCTTAACTGTGTGCTCTGCCTCGCTCGAACTCTGCAGGGAGTTTATGGCAAGCTCGAACTCGTCAAGCGTAGGCAGTATCTTCTTCAGCAGTTCCGCCTTCCCAATGTTTCTCATTTCCTTGTTCTCCTTGTCCGCGCGCTTTTTGTAGTTGTCGAACTCTGCCGCAAGGCGGAGCAGGCGATCCTTGAGATCTTCTGTTTCTTTTTTTTCCTCAGGTTTCTGCTGATTATCCTTTGCTTCCTGGGCGCCTGGCTGCTTTTCTGCCTTCTCTTGCTGCTGCGAGTCTTTTGCCTGTTTTTTTCCCTGCGATTCTTCCTGGTTCTTGTCTGGTTGATCCATAAACATCATTGAAGTTCATATCAAACACCTCTGCATAGCGCGTAAGCCTGTCGAACTCGTTCTCTATGTCCTGTCGCATCTCTTCGAACGTATCGGCAAGGCTGTCGGACCTGAGCTGATACTTCCTGCCTTTCCTCACTATGAGCCCGGAGCTTATGAACCTGTTCAGGTGGTATATCACCGTGCTCCTTGGCATCTCCAGCTTCTCGTTGAGATCCTTGCTCGTTATCCCTTCTCCGGACAGCGTGGAGCTTATGACAGTTCTGAACAGCGCATGTTCAAGCTCATCGTCTCCCTCGCCGAAGCCGAATGCCTTGCAGAACCATTTTATCAGTTCGTCGGTGTTCTCCCTATGCGGCCTTCCTACATACCTTATCACTATCTTTTCCTCTGTCGGCATATGTTCTATTATATATCGATATATTTAAATATATTTCTTTTCTTTCAAGGAAAAGTTGAAATATTGGGATAATATGGTTTGGATGACTGCATCAGCGTTCATGAGAGCAGTTCCTCCATGGCACGCTTCACGGCCTTCTCCTTGCTCTGCCCTGAACTGAGCATCTCGAAGATTGATGTTGGCGGCACGGCAAGCCCGTAATTCTTGCCTTTCAGTTTCTCAAGGAAGAGCGACATCCCAAAATCCTTTATCGACATGTTCTCAATGAGGCCCCTCTCCGGATCAGTATCGTTGTCCCTGTCGCTTCCCTTCAGCCTGTCCCTGCTTATCTCTACTGAGGCGCTGTTGGAAAATTTTTTAGCCATTGCTTGGAGTTCGGTGCCGATGTGATTCGTACTATCGTTCAGCCTGCCTTCTAGCACTATGCGCATCACCGGCTTGCCGGTTGCATCGGCAGAGCCATGCTCTACCCTCTCGGTTATCTCCTTCATTATCTCTTCCCTCCCCTTGCCCGTTATGTCTATATGCTCTAGCAGGAACTTCCTCGAGCTTATCTCTACGAATTCGTAGGATCTTCTCTCTGTGTCGAAGACGAAGAATCCCTTGCTGCCCTGCTCGTTCTCCTTGAGCTGTGTAAGCACGGTGCTGCCGGGGATGAGGAACGGCTTGCCGTGCGCCTCCCCCTCTACCTTGCTGTGTATGTGCCCGTTTACATAGAGATCGAAACCCTTTGGCAGGCTCTCCATCCGCATGAAATCGTCGCTGAACGGAAGAAGCTCGTAAACCGACTGGTGCATCGCGAATATGTTGAATGCGCCGTCCAGCGGCTGCGGATCCATCTCTTTTATTGCGCCACTGGCTCTCTCTTCCGATACTCCGCCCAATGCGGATACCGAGACCCTCTCGCTGCCCTTCCTGACTGTCACCCTAGACTCGCTGGCATCTGCAAGGAATCCGGCAAGGTTAAGCAGCCCCACGGCATTCTCAGCGTTCTTCGCGGTTCTCTCGTGTGTCCCCGGTATCGCGATAACGGGCATGTCCGTGTATATCCTTCCCTTTCCCTCGTACGCTTCTATCCTTGCCTCCCATTCCTTTTCCTTTGCGTTCCTGAAGAGATTGAGCGCCTGGGCTATGACCTCCGGTTTCGGCGCTCTCATGTCGAATATGTCCCCGCATATTATCATCATGTCGGCGCGCTCGGAGGCCTTCCTGAGGGCTTCTTCGGCCTGCCTGAATGCGTCTGCCGAGAATCTCTCGTAGCCTATATGAAAATCGGAAAGAATAGCAACCCTCACACTATTACCTAATGTTTTTAGTGCGTTTACGTATTTATTGTTTTGCGTGGCTAAACTGCTTTCCTGCGGCCCGCCATGCGCCTTCTCTTCACTGCAACATATAATACTGCAATTATAATTACTACGGCTACTGCCGCATAGATCAGCAGGTTCCCGTTCTGCGTCTGACGGGCTGGCGTTTCTGGAGGGATGATGGTAGTCTGCGGGCTTGCGTTTGCGGATGTCGGGTATTGCGGCGCTGGCTGTGCCGTAGTCTCTTTTGTAGTAGTCTCGATACTGGTAGTGGTTGACGTTGTTGCGGCTGTGTTGTTCTTCTCAAACAGCGCTATTACTGGGTCTCCGGGCACTGAAAACGTGACATCGCACGAGGATTTGTTTAACACAAAAGGCGTTATAGGAGACCATGTGCCGTTTGAGTAAATGTACGGAGCTACGGAATCCTGCGGTATGCTGCAGCTGTATTTCATTGTTATGTTCAGCGTGGAGTTTGTTGCGCTTATGTTGAATATTGAAAGCTTTGACAGGTGTCGCGGCACAGGCACGTTTATTGAAGAGGTAAGGTTCCTTACGGTCAGATTAACGTGTTTTTCGATAATCGTGTTGCCCTTCACTGCTATGAAAACGCCGTCTGATGTGAAGTTCACGTATTGGATAGAATTTTTATATACGCTGACTTGGATAGTGGCATTCATAATGTTTGTGCGTTTTACTGTCTGGTTGGCAGTGGTGGCTGCTGGGGGCTTTGTTCCTGAGTAAATAATTTCATACGTTCCGCCATAAACAGTATAGTTGGTGTTGCAAGGTATGTCTCCCTCTCCCAGTCCGTAAACGTCGTTTTGATAGGAATATGCTGTGCCGTTTGAATTGAAAGAGCATGCGAACAGGAATTTCATGTAGTCTCCGGAGGATCTGGTAACTGTGATCGACGCAGGCAGCTGGTTTTGCATGTAGCTTGTTTCTGATACGGCGCCTGACTGGCTTACCTCAAAGGTTTTTACCACAGGCGCATCGGACGGGTTATTGCCGATATTGTCGCTTACGCTTGCCGTTTCGTCCTCAGAAACGCTGCCGCCCGGAGACTGCGGAGGGGTTGGCGTCTGCAGTACCGTAAATGTTGTGCCTGGGTCGGAACCGCTTACAGTGGCGTCGGCTCCCCAGAGTCCGTATACTGTATTTGAAGGCAGCCCTACGGCAAGCAGCTTGGTTGTTCCCGCTTGGCCGCCAAAAGACGGGAATGCGAGATACGCCTTGTTGTCGCTTATTGACAGCACAAGGGAGTTGTTCCTTCCTCCGGCCACGGAATTGTTCAGGCCCAGGGTGGGCGTGAATATTATTGTGTTTGCCGAGGTGACGTTTGCCAGCAGCGTTATCTCATTCGTTGGAAGCGTAAGCATTATTGTGCTGTTTAGCGAAGATGTTATGCTAGGAGGCAGTATGTCCCAGTAGCCGGTATATGGGGGCTGTCCTCCTGACAGGAATATGGATATCAGCGTGGTTTGTCCCACATAAAGCGAGGTGTTTGTTATTGCGGTCTGCACTGTTGATACCCCCGGCACCGATATTGTATCTATGGTGCCGGTGTTCTGCTCCGGGGTGTGGCCTGAACCCTGGTCGCCTACGGTTATTTTAAACAGGTTGGGGCCGGAATTGGAAGCCAGGGCGTTGAAGATAAAGCTGTTGGACTGGAAGCTTGGATTAGAGGAGTAGGCAACCTCGTTGGTAGCCATATAGTAGAGGAGGCTTACCGGCGTTACCGGACCGACTGCGCTTCCCCTCGCGGTGCTTCCTCCGGAGGGCAGCCTCCTTGGGGTAACTCCCGGCCCGGTGTAAAATACGTTGTTCTGCGGGTTGTTGTTGTAGAGATTTAATAGATTGTACAATGGATATGAGAGCAGCTGGGAAGAATTCGTCAGGTTTATGTAAAGATAGGAGTTTGGCGAAGAGGCGCCGTTCGCGAATTCCGGAACGTTGAATGTGAAGTATGTTACGGAGTTGTCCGGTATGGTCGAATCTACTGCGGTATTGGCAGTGAGGATTACGTTTACCGGTATGCCGTTTTCTCCGGTATACAGGACGTTGTTTGTCAGTGCCGATATGCTGCCCAGATATATTGTGTTTGTCACGTTGTACAGGAGAAGAGGGCCGTTGTAGGAATACGTTGCAAGCAGCAGGTTGTTGTTCGTGTCAGTCAATGCAGGAGTCATTATGTTTGCCGAGTCGTATATGGAGATCGATATTCCCGGCGCTGGCAGCGGCGGCCCCAATAGCGTGATAAGGGTGATGTTATCAAAGAGCGGATCTATGGTCTTACCGGAGAAATTCGCTGCGCTAAACATCTGCGAGATCGCGATTGATGAAGAAAGAAGGCTTGAAGGAAGCGAGTTAAATGTTGCAAATGCAAGCTTGTGTGCAAGCGAGTCGGGGGCGGACGGGGTTGCGGCGACGCCGATTATGGCTATTCCAAAAGGCACATGCTGATTTACGTAGTTTTGGTTTATTCCGAGATTGGTTATGATAACGTTTATTCCGACAACATTGCTTGAAAGGTCGCTGCGCGCCAGGGCGTTTGTGTCGGTATAAAAGGTTGTGGCATTCAGGGTGTTGGACTGGTACAGCTCGTATGCGTCGAGATTGTATAGAAGCTTGTTTGTGTTCACATTCTCCGGTGTAAGCGCTCCGGTTGGTTGCGGTATGGTGAAGGCAGATGAGATCGTGCTTGCTATGTAGGCGACGTTGGGGAGAAATGCTGGGAGAGAGGTTTCGTTTCCTGCCAGTATGTTTGCGGTGTTAGAGACGCTTATTGCGTTCATCCCTATGCCGTTCCATATGTATGGCGTTATGACGTTGTTGCTTAGGGGATTCTGGTAAGAGAACATCGGAGAGGGAAACTTTCCCTGTTTTGGCGGTTTTGGCATGTTGAATGGCGGTATAAGCGTGAGGCTTATGTTGTCGTAGCCTCCAAGCACGGTTCCGTTGAACCAGTTGTATGTATACGAGTTTGTTCCTCCGGAGCCGATTACCGAGACCAGGCCGTTTGAACCTGTAGGGACGAATGGGAATTCTTGCGGAGACGATGGGGTTTGCTCCTGGTATGTGACAGCCGGATCTATTTGTATGTTGTCGCTAGAGGTCAAAGCGTTGCTGCCGGAAAATATGCCTGCCGATGTTAAGCCTATGGCGTTGCCTATAAACGACCAGCTTCCGAATATCGTGTTGGAGGTGGGCGTGCTTGGAGATGGAGATATAAGGTCAAGCGTCTGGTCATTTCCCCCTATTCCGTTAAACGTCAGCTCAAGATCTGTTTCTGAGATTGCGTTTATCTCAAGGGAGAGGACGTTTCCGTTCGGTGCCTGCCCTGACAGCGAATTTACCTGGAATAGAATGGTATTCCCTGCCATTATGTTTGACGGAACGGGCGGCGTATATTTCCAGCTGGCGAGCCATGAAGATGAAAAGGTTGATACGATATTGGTGCTTAATGCGGATATCTGGCCTACGTCTATTACCGTGTTTGATGCGTGTGGCGGGTTTGGATTAAAATATTGCGGAATGGCATACGCTATGTTTAACATCAGGAACAGGAACAGGCCGGCCATTGCGAAGAGTTTGAATGTTTTGTCTGCGCGAGCCATAAAAACTGTATTATTTTGGGTGGGGGTATTTAAGAACTTTGCTCAGACGCCTCCCCCAGCAGGTAAAAGCCAACTGCTCTGGCTTTATCCGGAATGTCCAAATAACTGCGGCTCTCTTATTCGGCAATCCGGCTAATAATATGCGGATGGGTTTTGGTAAAACGTTGGTGCCGTTTGTTCTTTGCACTGCTGTTCCTGCAGGATGCTTCTGCCTTGGAGCAAAAAACAGAAAGGAAAAACAAAAAAGAAAAGGAGGAGACGTTCAGCCCGCTGTCACGTTTGCCTGCGCGAAAGCGCCATCTTCTCCGACTACATTGACCATGTAAGTCTCGTTCTTTATAGGCATTATAGATACAGAGCTCTCTCCCCTCGCCAGTACTCCGTTGAAGACAAGAGTCACAGACTTCCCTGCACCGAGGGCGTAGCCGTTCGGGCCTTCAGCCTCGTTCTCAGTGAATGGCAGGACCAGCGTGCCGTTGGTAGCGACAATGAAGTTCAGGGTGTTGTGGAAGTGTTCCTGGAAGTTTGTTGCTTCGTGGGCAAGATCCCTGAAATCGGTACCTGAAACGTTGAGATGTGACGACAACGCAACACTCGCGTTCAACCTGCTACCAAGCATTCCTTCAAGGCTTGCCAGCTTGTCTCCGTAGCTCGCATTTCCCCTTATTACGCCTTCTATCTCGGTTCCGGCGCTTGAGTCTGAACGGTTTGTTTTGGAAGATGCGTTTGCCACGCCGTGCTGACCTGTCCCGTAGCCTGAACCTGATCCATAACCTGATTTATAACCCGAACCATATTCCGAACCATAATCCTGGTAGACGTCTTGAACCATTATTCCTCCAGGTCTCCTGTGCGCCGTTACGTTGGCAGTCGCAGATGCGTTGATTGATGCGTTGATTGATGCGTTGACGGAGATGTTGGAATGCGACGTGTTGCCCGGATGCGACCCGCTCTCGTTCCTTCCAGTCTCTGACGAGTTCGCCGATGTTGACGATCCTGCGCCTTCTTTTATACTGCCGGATACGCTGACCCTCTCGCTCTCGTTCTCAGACGCTATGACCCTTCCGACTAAAGTGGCGTTGAATTGCGCCTTCATGTATCCATAGAGCAGTATGTGCTTAAGTGATACTGACGCGTTGCCATTGTTCTTTACGGTAATTGAGAAGCGTGTTTCGTTGGCCCCGTTCGAAAGTGAGGCGTTTGTTATGCTTATGTTGGCGGCGCCGGTCTGAAGCTGCGCCTTCGCTCTTCCTTTAAGCCTCTCGCTTCCGCCGACATTCAATGATATCCCGCTGCCCGAGGCGTTTGCCAGCAGCACGGCCCTGGCTGAAGGAACCATAAGGAATAAGGTCTGGTTTCCAGAGTATATCTCGATGACCGACGGGCTCATGTCTATAAGCACAGCGCTTGTGCCGTTCGCGCCGAGGCTCTCGCTGTTCTTTACGTTCACTGTCAGCCTGTTGTTAGGAACGCTGACATTGCTTGTCTTCCCGTTCACAGTTATGTTCGCTGATGTTATGTTGAATCTTATAAGGTTTATCGTAGAGTTTGCGCTTATGTTGGCAGAGGCTATCGTTTTCGTAAGATTTACTATAGACATCAAGTTCAGGCTTCCGCTTGCCCCGGTGTCTATGAATCCGCTGTTCTGCGCGCCACTGGTCTGCACCTGCACGTCAGAATACGTGATCACCAAGGCTGACGTATTCTCTGGCACGCTAGGCGGATCTGTCAGTGCAATCAAAAGAGTTGATGAGGGCGCCTTTTGGCTCCCGGAAGATATTGATGTGATCGAAGGCGGAACAGAGAGGTTGCTTGACAGCAACGCATACAGCCCTACTAATATGACTATTACTACTACGACCCCTATTAGTGCTTTTGTATTCATGTTTA
>JAJYVZ010000052.1 GCA_021791725.1 Microcaldota archaeon
TGGGTGAAAAACTAAAAGTGGCTATAGTAGGCGGAGGGGGAGTGATGGGGTCTGGCATAGGATTCTTGACTATACTTAACGGTTTTCCTACGACTCTGATAGATAAGACAAAGGATGATGCAGAGGTAGGCGTCAAGAGGATAGAGGAGTATATGGAGATGTCAAGGGGAATTCAGAAGCTCTGGCTGAAGATGAAAAAACGCTCCCTTATCAAGCTCTTAAGAACAAGCGATGATATCGGCATTGTGAATAAATTAAACATAGTAATAGAAGCCATCCCTGAGAAGAAAAACCTGAAGAAGGAAGTCTTAAGGGACATAAGCATGCATTTGTCAGAAGATGCGATATTGGCTACCAACACATCCTCAATAATGGTAAAAACGCTTTCTGAGGGACTCAAGGATCCAGAAAAATTCCTTGGCATTCATTTCTTTAATCCGCCGGTATTGATGAAACTTGTTGAAATAATAAAAACGGAAGACACATCAGATTATACAATAGAACTCGCAAGGAGATTCTGCAAAATGCTGGACAGGAGGATAATAGAACCAAAGGATATACCTGGATTCGTAGCCAATAGGCTTTATGCTGCATTATGCAAAGAGGCATTCAACCTGTTCGAGAACGGGATAGCAACACCAAAGGATATAGACACTGCAGCAAAGTTTGGGCTTGGGCACAAACTTGGGCCTTTTAAGACTGCGGATCTCATAGGCATTGATACATGCGGAGATGTGATAGACTCTATAAATGAGCAGAGCGGCGAAAAAATATTTGAGGTACCGGAGGCATTAAAAGGGATGATACGCAACGGAGAGCTTGGAATGAAGACGGGAAAGGGGTTCTTCGACTATAAAAAACAGCAATAAGTTGACGAAATATAAAGGCATTTGAGAGAAAATATAATCAACGGCGCAGGAAAGGATAGGACATTACAGTTCATAGATTTAATGCGCCCCTGAATGTCTGGTCCAGATGCGGAAAGGTCTTGAACCTTTTTAGGCCCTTCGGGTCTATCCACCTGTATTTCGAATGCTCCCAGTCCAGCCTTATCCTTGGCTTCTTCTTCAGGTACGCTATCGCAGGGTAAATTGCCCATTTCTTTCCTATTGCCTTGTCCGTCCTATCTCTCTTTCTTCCGATATGGATGGACTTTATATCTTTTTCTGAGATGCCTTTTTCCTCCCTTATCTCTTCGAGCATCTTTTCCTTTAGGGGCGTGAAGTCGTCTATGTAGCCGGCTACGCTTCCCATGTCTTCCTGTATGCACCCACCTTGTTGCTTCTCTTCATGATCAGTATCTTGCCTTCGTGCTCCAGGAACACGTTCAGGCCTGGCGCGCTGTCGGAGTTGGTGTAGTCGATTCTCCCATCTTCGAACTTCGGAAGTTTCTTGCTGAATTCCCTGAGCTTCTTCATGAGAGATCTGTTTTCCTTACCCATATAATGTCTCTGCTCTATCTCGGCTTGTACTCGTAAAATCCCTTTCCCGACTTTCTCCCCAGGTTTCCCATCCCTACCATGTCGACAAGGAGCTTCGCCGGCTTGAATTTCGCGTCTCCGGTTTGCTCGTATATTGATTCCATTATGTCCCTGCATACGTCAAGCCCTATGTAGTCTGCAAGCTCAAGCGGCCCCATTGGGTGATTGAAGCCGAGCTTCGCTATCGTGTCTATCGCTTCTCTTCCTGATATGCCTTCCTCGAGCGCCGTTATCGCCTCGTTTATGAAGACCATGAGGATCCTGTTGGATACGAATCCTGGAGAGTCTTTCACCTCGACTGCAACCTTGCCCATGCCTGATGCAAATGCCTTTGCGATGTCCATAGCCGCATCCGAGGTTTCCTTTCCCCGCACAAGCTCCACGAGCTTCATGACAGGCACAGGGTTAAAGAAGTGCATTCCGAGGAACCTTCCCGGATTGCCTACGCTAGGAGACAATGCAGCTATCGAGATGGATGACGTATTGGTGGCTATTATGGCGTTTTGGCCAGCGGATCTTCCTATGCTTGAGAGCACGTCCTTCTTTGTATTGGGTTCTTCCGGAACGGCTTCTATTATTATCTCTGCGCCATTCACATCTTTGATATCCCAGGATATCTTGAGCCTCTTCATGCATTCCTCCTTCTTCTCGCTTGTCATGGCGCCTTTCGCTATTGCCTTTTCAAATCCAGTGGCTATGCGCTCACGCGCTTCATTGACGCCCTTCTCGCTGTGGACTATCAGCGTTACCTCATATCCTGTGCCAAGGGCTGCCTGCGCTATTCCGCAGCCCATCGTGCCGGCTCCTACCACAGCTATTCTCCCTGCCATCATACCCTCCTTATCACCATGGCCATTGCGCCTCCACCTCCGTGGCACAGGGTCGCAATACCCACATCTTTGTTGTAATCGTGAAGGGCGTATGCGAGTGTGGCGAGAATGCGCGCGCCTGTAGCGCCTATCGGATGCCCCAAAGCAGTTGCGCCGCCATTGACGTTGAGTTTTTCCTTGTCTATTCCCAGTGCCTTCACAACGCTAAGAGCCTGCACGCAGAAGGCCTCGTTCAGCTCTATCAAGTCGACATCTTCGATTCCCATTCCAGACTTCTTCAGGGCTTTCTTCACAGCAGAGACTGGCGCCATGCCGTACATGCTGGGATCTATTCCCGATGAGGAATAGGACTCTATCTTTGCCAGTGGCTTGAGGCCGCTCTCGTCCAGCATTGCCTTCGACATCAAGAGGATGAACGCTGCGCCGTCGCTCAGCTGCGACGAGTTCCCTGCCGTCACGTTGCCTTTTTCCTTGAATGCCGGCTTTAGGGCCGCGAGCTTCTCCATGCTCGTATCACGCCTTATTCCCTCGTCCGCAGACACAGCCTGCCCGTCTGAGGTTTTTATTGGTATTATCTCTTTTTTGAACCTTCCATCGTCAGCTGCCTTTGCGGCCTTCACATGGCTGCCCAGCGCGAATTCGTCCTGCTCCTCCCTCGATACTGCGTATCTTCCGGCAAGGTCCTCTGCGATTGCACCCATGTGGAGGTTGCTGTAGCAGTCTAGGAGCCCTGCATCTATCATCTCGTCTACAAGCTCTAACCGCTCTGCGCCGATTCCGTTCTGCTTCGCCTTTTCCAGAAATGCGTCCATTCTCACGTTGCCGAATTTCTGGAGCCGCCTTATCCCTTTGATTATGAATGGGGAGTTGCTCATGCTCTCTATCCCTCCGGCAACCACCATTCCTGCGTTGCCGCTTGAGATGGACTCCGCTCCGAGGCTTACGGCCTTGAGCCCTGACGCGCATACCTTGTTCACAGAGAATGCAGGTATCCCGCTAGAAAGGCTAGAGTACACCACTACCTGCTTTGCCGGATTCTGGCCTATGCCTGCCGATATGACATTGCCGACTATCACCTCGTCGATCTTGCTTGAATCTATCTTTGTACGCAGCATCATTCCTTTTACTACTTCCGCGCCTAGGTGCGGTGCGTCGATATCAGAGAGCACTCCCATGAACTTTCCTATCGGGCTTCTTGCGGCTTCTACGATGAATACGTCTTCCATGCTCTACCCATAGTTTGGTTTGCAGTTACGCGAATCTCGGTTTCCTGTGTTCAAGGAACGCCTCTAATCCCTCATCCTTATCGGCATTCGCGAAAGCCGATATGAACGAATTCTTCTCTGCGGTGTAATCACTGCTGATTGTCGAGTTCATGGCCTTCTTCGCCATCCTTACCGAATTGAAGCTGTTCTCACTGATCTTGGAAGCCAGGGATATGGCCTCATTCATAAGATCTTGGCTTACGACCCTGTTTACCAGCCCTATCCTAAGCGCTTCTTCTGCGCCAATGCTCTCGCCTGTGAATATCATCTCCTTTGCCTTTGCCAACCCAACCGTTCTTGGAAGCCTGAACGTGGCGCCGCCGCCAGGAATTATTCCCAGCTTCCCCTCGGGCAGTCCGAAAGTGGCTGAGGAAGCTGCGATTCGTATATCGCACACCAGTGCAAGCTCAAGACCCCCGCCTATGCAGAAGCCGTTTATCGCGCCTATGACCGGCTTCTCCATATTCTCTATCCTTCCGAAAAGAGCATGCACCCTGCCTATGAATTCCGATGCGTCCTTCTCGTTCCTCATGCCGCGCAGATATGATATGTCGACTCCTGCACTGAATGCCTTCTCTCCCGAACCGGTTATTATTACGGCCTTGCACTTGCCGTCTTTCTCTATTACACTGACTGCATCTTCCATGCGCTTGAGTACGCTCTCATTCAGCGCGTTAAGCTTTTCGGGCCTGTTCAGGTTTATTACCGTTGTAGAGCCAATGCCATTCACTAGAATTTCTTTGTAGTCCATAATTTTCCCGATTATCCGTTTTTGCTCCGTTTATATTCATTCTTCAGTTCGACGTAGGATTTCCAGTTTCTTGTTATCCTCTCTTTGTGCGTATGTCCTGTCCGCTTGACGATTCTGGCAGGGATTCCAAACGCTATGCTACCATCAGGTATCTTTGCGCCCTCAGGCACCACAGCGCCTGCGCCTATTATGCACCAGTCGCCTATTACCGCGCCTTCCAGTATTATAGAGCCCATGCCGATTATGCAGTTGTCCCCTATCCTGCATCCGTGGACTATGGCGTTGTGGCCCACGGTCACGTTGTCCCCGATTATAGTCGGATGTTTCGATGCTGTGCCATGGGCTACGCTGTTGTCCTGTATGCTTGTGTTCTTGCCTATGCGTATGTAATGCATGTCGCCGCGCAGCACCGTGCCGTGCCATACGCTTGAATCTTTTCCTATCTCGACGTCGCCTATAAGCGTGGCGCCATCCGCAACATATGCCGTCTTATGGACCCTTGGCCTCTTTCCCTTGAAATTTTGTATTGCCATCTAATCAAACGCCTTAAAGTCGTCTCCCAGCACGGCAGACGCAATCTTGAGTTCCTGTATCTCGTCGCTACCCTCGTATATTCTTGCCACCCTGCTGTCGCAGAACAGCCTTCCTACAGGTGAGAGAAGGGAGTAGCCGAATCCTCCGAATACCTGTACCGCATGGTCCGCAGACTCAAATGCAAGCCTTGAGGCAATCTTCTTCGCTAGAGAGAGCCTGAGATCCATCTCTGCCATGAGAGCCTTGTCGTCTGGATTCTTCATATACTCATCATTTCTCATAGCAGCGTAGTAGGTCGGCCACCTTGCCATCTCGAGATTCTGCCTTATCTCTG